>JAGPAO010000181.1 GCA_018063805.1 Synergistaceae bacterium
CGATTTTTTTAATCAGCCAATTAATAGCAGGTTTCCAGAAGATAGCTTGAAAAATCCCGCGCGCCGCAGACGGCGTAATAATGTCATAACTGACGCGCTCGACTTTCATCTCGGGTCTTGTAAAGCCGGCGTAATCGCCCCCCACTTCCAAACAGTATGTCTTATTGTAGTACTCCAAGGTCTTCCCTCCCCTTCATACTTCATTCTCCGCCATAGGGCGATAATGGAATAGCATTTGCACTTAAACCAAGTTTTTGTGAGTGGGGACGGAGAATACCAATGGCACTCTCCGCCGATTTGTTACATATGACTACTCATTAGCGATACGGTTTCAATTCACAAGGGAGTTCCCCCTGATAAGACATCTTATTTCTTATCCTTCGGAGGACAAGGATCGTTCCCGTAGCTGTTACCAGCACGTATTTGCCCGTTCACACCATGAATCTTCGTCTCCGACTCTTGGTTTCTGGCTATTCCTTCAGCCACTTTAATAGCCTGCTCCTGTGTGCGGGTAACTTTAGTAACCTTTATGTTACCCTCGCCCCTGACTGCCCATCCGCCTTCATGCGTCACGACATGCTGCACCTTACCCTTAGCCATACTCTTACCTCCTTTTCGCATGCTTTATCTTGCCGATCAATTTTATGTTCTGTATCGTTAAAGAGTATAATTTAAGACATGAGTACATGTCAAGTCGGAATAACGGAGATTGCCTCAAACTATCAGAGCCCCCTCCCATTTAGGATCGTCGAGAATCAAACCAATACCCGGCTTATATAGTTCCATGACGTTCAAAACTGCGTGGCCGCCTTCTCCCGATAATCGGACATAGCCCTTCGCGTACATTTCAGAAAAAATCCGCTCGGGAACAGTGACGGTAAATCGCTGCAGCTCTCTGAAAAGAGAACGACGCCACCCCCACTTACCCTCCAGCTCGGCAATCAAAGGATAGCTACTCTTACCCGTTTCTTCGTTCTCGTAAGGAACAATGATGGAGCGCTGAGCGGAGTCATCGATCATGCGATAAGCACCCGCGTACGTTCTGAATTGAAATTCACCTTGCTGTATGCCTTTGAGCATTCGATCCTTGAATTTAGGTTTATCAAAATCATTCACTACGCTGTAGTATTGCTTGAAGTATTTTTCAAATAACGCATCGGATAGCTCAAAAGAAGATCTATCGCGAAGTATCAATCGTGCCGCGTCCTCGCCCTTACGTAAAAGTCCGGCAGGAGATAATTTAGGGGGATTAAAGACAAATACCGTCCCCATCTCGTTCAATCGCCCCTCCCTGTTGCAACGCCCTGCGGCCTGTACCAGAGAATCAAGCCCGGCGTAGGCGCGATAAACAACGGGAAAATCGATATCCACTCCGGCCTCGATCAACTGCGTACTAATCAAGCGAATCGGTTTTCTCGCCTTTAAATCATCCTTAACTCGGGATATAACAAAGCTCCTATCCTCGGCGCACATCAACCCCGAAAGGTGCCTCGTGCCCTCCGGCATCAGAACATGCAGATTACGCGCACATTTTCTGGTATTAACCACGCACAAAACACTTTCATGGGAGCATAAATCCGCCGCCAAGGGTTCCCATGATGCGTATTTCTCATCGCTGTTTTTGGGCAACAGAAATTGAACTCTCTTAAAACGACTCATCATCCCATCCCTGTCTTCACCCGCTAACTCGACACAACCGTTCAAACCGCAAAATTGAACAGTCCCTGTACCGATCTCACCCTCCAAAGCTGGTTGCGTAGCGGTACAGAGAAGCACCGTGACGCCAAAACTTTCCACAAGATGATTCAGCGTTGTTAGGATTGATTTCAAAAATTCAGGAGGAAGAAGCTGGGCTTCGTCCAAAATAATCACAGAATCAGCGATATTGTGCAGTTTTCTACAGACGGAAGGTCTGGAACCCGCTAGAGACTCAAACAACTGCACATTGGTTGTCACAATGATGGGCGCGTCCCAGTTTTCACACGCCAAACGACTTTTAAGTGTCTCTTTGGACGGATCCAGATTGCTGTGATGTTCAATAACGTTTGTGTCGCCGAATAAGACGGCACCGTTTTCTATTTTTCCCAAATCATCCGTTCCATATTTGTACACCTTTGCGGTCTGTTCGATGATACTGGTATAAGGTATCGCCATGATCACCCGTTTTTTATGATGTTTCAATGCATGTTCCAACGCAAATGCCATAGATGCCAAGGTCTTACCCGCACCCGTCGGTACAGATAAAGTAAAGAATCCCGGGGGGAGTATTGCCTTGTTTCGGCAACTGGAAAGGATTTTTGATCTCAACAGGTTGATGTCGGATTCCTCAACGCTGCGCGTTTTTTCGTTCATATAGTCATCAAAGACGTTTTTTAATTCTTTTATAGTCGAGTAGTTCCCTCGCTCTGAAAATTTATCGGAATCCATAAAACGCTCCGTATCCAGGTAATCTGCATCGACAAGGCAGGAAAAGAGCATCCTAACCCAAAGACTCAGGGCTTCGTAATTCTTTGGAGAGGGCTGTTGCACCAATGGTTGTGTTTTTGGAAAGGGTCTTTCAAGCAGCAGATTCTTAAATTTTTGACCTACAAGAGCATCCAGTTTGCGCAACTCTTCGACCTTTAACTTTTCTTGATTTTCAGCCTCAAAGAGCCTCAATCTCAGGCTTTCACCCATTCCTTCATTCGTCGTCTCCCAATCAGGAAGTCCCGCGTGATGCCCTGCGATAATATAGGCGATGATTTTTTTGCATATAGGGTCTAACTTTCGGTTAAAAACGGCAACGGCCCCTAAGGTGCTGTGGTTTCCGCGCGGATCCTTGTTCTCAATAAAAGCGTCCTGATCGTAGCCTGTTTGTTTCCGTATATAAGATTGCCAACCGATATGCAGCTTACCCGTGTCGTGAAGCCAACCCACAAATTCTCCCCAATCTGCATTGCCCAAAATCGCGGCAAATTCGCTTGCGAAGGAAGCAACATCTGCGGAATGCTCTTCCCATGTATGCTCTTTCCATTGCCCGTCTGGTTCTTGCCTCACATGCGCAATATATGCCCGATCACTCGTTTGCATAAGCGGTCCCTACTCTCTATGTGTAATGGACTCCTCCTAAAAAATAGTCAAAAACCACTTCCTAAATCACGAGAACTTTCAGTACTTTCTACATCATCATAACATAAACTAACTGAGTGCAACATTCAGATAACGGGTATTATAAAAGTTTTTACTGACTATCCAACGGTCGCGCCTAATGAATCTAAAACAAATATGTTTTTTAACTGACCATCAAGAGATTCGGCACCAACAAGCGCCCCGCGCATCTGCGCGGGGCGCTTGTTGGTCTGGCTATTGTTCAATCAGCCGGAGGCTAACAATCCTGGACGACAGACCAATCTTTTTCGATTTCGTACTGCTTCTTGGCCTGATTCTCCAGTTTCTGCATTTGCGATGCCGAGAGCTTGCCGCTGTTTTTTATCGTTCGCAGATGCAAACGCGCCATCTTCTGGTTGTCCTCTGCTTTGGGGGAAAGGGAGGCGAGATAAAGCCAGTAATAGGCCTCTTCTAAATCCTTCTTCACGCCGTCCCCTTTCATCAAGCAGACACCAAGGTTTCTCTGTGCATTTGGATTCCCCATTTCGGCCGCTTCGCGATAGAGGGCGACCGCCATTTCCTTATCCTTCTGCACGCGCCGCCCTTTTTCGTACATAAAACCCAAATTATTAATGGCGTTTCTGTTGCGTGCTTCTTTTGCCCTCCGATACCATCGAACAGCCTCTTCATCATCCCTCTTAATGCCTTCTCCGTTGGCGTACATGTAGCCCACATTACCCATAGCATAGGGCTCTTCGGAATTTGCCGCTTTCAGAAAATATTCAAAGGCTTTTTTTTCATCCGCAGGCACGCCGTAGCCGTTATCGTACATCCAACCAAGG
>JAGPAO010000182.1 GCA_018063805.1 Synergistaceae bacterium
GAAAGGGATCCTGTCCGCTGAAAACGGCGACGAAGTAACCGAAGAGCGATTCCGTCGACAGGATGACCGCTGCGTGTGCTTCTGAAGTGTGGCGTTGTGCACGAAACTGGAGCAGGAAGCAAAGCACTGTGTTCAGCAGTGATACGGTCAGTATCTCGAACCAGATGAACCCTGAAAAAGAGGCAAAATCAGGAATCGGCTCGAATAAAAAGGCGGCAAGGGTAAGAATAACGCCTGCTAAAATAATATGATTGGCGACAAGCGTTTTTGTGTCCATTTTTTTTGCATAATGACTGATGACTAAAATTTGTCCTGCGGCAATAAAAACCATAACGGCGGAGAGAAAATCCCCGAAATTGAAGGTCATCCCGGGGGTGAAGCCCATCACCAGCAGTCCGAAAGTGGATAAAGCGGCTCCCAAAAACACGCACGTCTGTGGTCTTTTGCGGTAAACGGCCCAGACAAGAAAGGGGACGATGATGACGGAGTTTCCGATGAGAAAGGCCTGTTTGCTCGCCGTGCTTAGTTTCAGGCCGAAGGTCATGAGGGCAAAAACAGCGCTTATAATAAGGGCCAACCAGAGAGAGCCCATCCAGATACCTTTCGTGGACGTAACGACTTTACGCGGGTAAAGGAGGAAAAGGGCGATTCCGGCGAAGCCCATGCGGAGGGAAACAGCCCAAAGCGGCGAGATAACGCGCGCCAAATGAGCGCTCATGGGAATACCTGCCCCCCAAATAAAGGCTACCAGCAGAAGTGTGCCATCGGCAATCATGCGTTTATTTTTGAATATGTCTTTCAATTTAATTATCTCCTATCATGCGTTATCGTAGTATCATACAAGTGTCGTGCAACAGGGGCGATAGTCATTCACATGGAGGGGTTTTTATGAAACAAGTGAGTATTTTCAATAACGTCCTCGGTCCCGTTATGCGAGGTCCGTCCAGCTCCCATACAGCAGGATCATATCACATTGGGTCCTTAGTGCGCTCTCTCTTGGGCGAAGAAATTAAAGAAGGCTGTATAACCTTTGATGCGGATGGATCTTACGGCAAGATGTACCAGGAGCAGGGGAGTGATCTTGCGTTTGTGAGTGGTCTGCTTGGCTGGGATATGTTGGATGAACGCTTTCATGACGCTTTAACCATTGCCCCCACTTTGGGCACAAATATTTGTTTTAAAGTCGATAAAATCCCGCATAGCAATCACCCCAATTGGGTCGAAATTGACGTGCGGGGTGCAAGCGGTCAGCAGATGAGGTTCTCTGCCCAGTCTATCGGAGGGGGATCCATCGTTCTTTCAAACGTAGACGGATGGGATCTTTCTATGACGGGGGATTGTTGGGAGATTTTCGTTTTCTGCAGCGGTGTTTGCCCTGAGGGAGCCCATGCGGAACTTACGGAGATGGGAGGTCATTTCTCCGTCATAGAGGGGCCCAAAGGCATTTTATTGCGTCTGAAACGTCCGGATAGATTGAGCGCAGAGCAGTCCGCACGGTTGCAAGCATGGGCCGCGCCCGATGTGCGTATCAGAGAGATCCCCCCTCTGCTTTTCCCCCAAATAGGAGCGCCGCTTTTTCAAAGCGCGGCAGAGCTTTTGATCTATGCAAACGAACGCGGGATTTCTTTGGGGCATGCGGGTTTGGAGTATGAAATGGCCTTTTTGGGGCTATCTCGTCAAGAAGCAATGGATGAGATGTACCGTCGTCACGAAATCATGAAAGGGGCAGCGCAGCGTGGTTTAGCCGGGAAATTCAAATCTCCGATGCAGCTGCTGGAGCCGACGGCGCACAAAATTTTTAATGCACAGGATAAGGGAAGCCTTCCCTTTGGTACTTTCCACACGAGGGCTGCTGCACGCGCCATGGCGATTATGCACGCGAACGGTGCCATGGAAGTGGTTTGTGCGGCTCCCACAGGGGGTGCCGCAGGCGCGCTGCCGGGTGCGGTTATTACGTTGGAGGAGGAACTGTCGCTGAACAAAGAGCAGGTCTGTCTGGCTCTTTTTGCGGCGGGTATGATCGGGGTTCTTTTGGATACGCGGGCGACATTTGCCGCAGAGGTAGCGGGCTGCCAAGTTGAGATTGGAGCGGGAGGAGCCATGGCTTCAGCCGCAGCAATAGAGGCTTGTGGAGGCAGCATTGCTCAAGCTCTTGATGCCGCCGCCATCTCCTTTCAAAACACGATGGGTTCCGTCTGTGACTTGGTACAGGGCATCGTGGAATTGCCGTGTCATACGCGAAACGCTCTCGCCGCATCGTCGGCTTTTGTCAATGCCGATTTAATTCTGGGCGGCTATGAAAATCCGGTGCCCTTAGATGAAACGATAGATGCCGTTTACTCCGTAGGTAAAATGCTTCCTCCCCAGTTGCGCTGTACCTCCTTGGGCGGTTTGGCTCTTTGCCCCTCGGCGCTTGCGATGAGGAAAAAACGTTAAGCCTTGATGAATGAAGAGATGAGCTTTTTATGTCTTTAAATGGGGCGTCCAATGTGCTGCGAGCGCTGAAAAATCGCAACTACAGGCTGTTTTTTTCTGCCCAAGCCGTATCCTTGACGGGTTTGTGGATGCAGCGTGTTGCGTTAGGCTGGCTTGTATTTCGCATCACGAATTCGACGCGCGCACTGGGTGTGATTGATTTTACCTCGGCGATTCCTAGCCTTTTTTTATCCCCTTTAGCGGGGGCATTTATGGCGCGTTGGGATCTTCGGAAGGCCCTTTTTATCACTCAGGTTTTGTTGATGCTCATCGCTGCGGTTACGGGTATTTTGACGCTTACGAATTCCATCGACTATACGCTCCTTGTTATTCTGAGCCTCCTGATGGGGAGTGTCAACGCGATTGATATGCCCCTTCGCCAATCTCTTGTCGTCTATATGGTGGATAAAAAAGAGGACGTTTCAAACGCGGTGGCCTTAAACTCATCATTGTTTAACGTCGCTCGCCTGATAGGTCCTTCTATTGCCGGGTTTACGATTTATCGCGTCGGAGAGGGGCTTTGTTTTTTACTGAACTCCATGACCTATAGCGCTACGCTCTTTTCTCTTCGGGCTATGCGGATGGAGCACGAAGCGGTAGCCGTCTCAAGCGGAAACAGAGAGGGATTGCGGGAGACCATCGGCAGGGGGCTGGTGCTTTTACGCGCCTTTCCCCCTTTTAAATACATGCTCTTGCTGATAGCCTGTTGCAGTATCTTTGGTTTTCCGTATATCGTCCTCATGCCCTCTATGGCACGAGAGGTATTGGGGGGGACTTCTAAAACGATGGGGCTATTACTCAGTGCCGTTGGGATCGGCGCTTTGAGCGGTTCATTATTAATGGCGGCGCGCAAATCTCCCGTGGGATTAGATCGATGGGCTTCTCGCGGCACAATGCTCTTTGGGGCTTTTGTGGCGATGTTTGCATTGAGCCCGAAAACGTGGATTGCAATGCTGGCTCTTGCCCCTGCAGGCTTTTTCATGGTCACGGCTTTAATCGCTTGTAATACGTTTTTGCAATCCCTTGTTGACGATGAAGAGCGCAGCCGTCTGATGGGGATTTACATCATGTGCACGGTGGGGATCGCTCCGGTGGGGAGCCTTTTTACCGGTCAATTGGCGGAGATGATCGGGACGCAGGGGGCATTATTCGCAAGTGGACTGCTCTGTATTTTGTCCTCGTTTTATTTTTTCACAAAAATGGAGAAAAACAGGAAGGTCATCTTGCGCGCTTTTGTTAAAAAGGGGTATAACTTAAAAGAAACACGGTGAATAAGGTGGAAGCTGAAAGATGGATCACGATATCAATCGTATTTACAGCATGTATTATGGCAATGCAGGGGCTCTTGCCGCAGTCCTTTCAGACTTAGTTCCTGTTGAAAAAAACAGGAAAGGCGAGTCGATCCTGGAGTTAAAATGCCCCGCTTGCGGA
>JAGPAO010000052.1 GCA_018063805.1 Synergistaceae bacterium
TCGGAGGACGCGAAGTCGAAGAACGCACCCTCGCCGTACGTGACCGCGCCAAGGGCGATCTGGGCTCCATGGACTGGGAGCACTTTAAGGCCTTGCTCGAAAGCGAGTTCCGCCCAAGGTAATTTTCATAGCCGTAAAACGCGAGCGGATACCTTTTAAAGGGTATCCGCTCGCGTTTTACGGCTCTGGGTGCTTCTCAAAACGCCACCGCTAAAATTAAGCGATAATATATATATATATGGACTCAATCGGCAGTATCAGGCAATATATAATATAATCTGGCAATGCGGCTTGGGGGTATTTCGGTGCACATTAAAGAACAACTCAAAAAGGCTGCGCAGGAAGCATGGCACACAACCGCGCTTGCACTTATAAGGGCATTAGTGTTCCGAAAAATCAGCCTGCATGGGAAACCATTACCAAAGAAAGAACAACCGATCCTTTATTTGGGCTTCCACAAAAACGGCGCCGTTGACGGATGGGTCTACAAAATCGCACTGTCGCGCCCGGTAGAATTTATGGTTGCCACAAAACTAATGAACAACCCGCTAGCCAGGATTTTTTTCTCGGGTATAGAGGTCACGCGACGCGACGACTCCGGCTCATCCGCATCAAACAGACATGGCCTACAAACCGCCGTTTCTCTGCTACAACAGGGCGGTAGCCTTTTTATTTTCCCCGAGGGGACCAGCACCCTCCGACACCAACACCTTGAGTTCATGAAAGGGGCGGCTCTTATCGCCTCAAAAGCTCTGACTGTGCGCAGCGACCTGATCATACTGCCGCTGACGGTGTACTACGCAACGCCGCAGCAATGGGGAGGCATCGCCGAGGTCGTAGTCGGCCCTGCGATAACGCTATCCGACTTAAAAGAGGGCGATAAGCCCATAAACACACAGGCTATCCACCAGAAGATAACACTATCCCTTGAGACACTCGACCCGGGCTTCGCATCCGAAGCGGATCAACAGCTTGCAAACGAGCTAGCCCTGCTCGCCACTTTGGATGGCGGACTACCGTTCTCCACTGCTCTCAATACCACGAGAAACCTAATCGATAGCAACACAGCCAAGCAGTGGCGCTCGTTTAAAGAGGAATGCACTGCGTGCGCCAAATGGAACAACCTACCGCTTTTCCCGCACAACAGCGCAATGGCACAAATCACCCCATTCCTCTTTTCAGGAACCACCGTCATAGCAGCCGTATTGTTGAACCCGATCCCGGTGCTCGCGGGTATGTACGCGGGGCGGCGCTTTCCGGACACGGCGAACGTTGTTCTCCTCTGGAAATCTCTCGCAGGTATATCGCTTTTTATCCTTCTCTCTCCCCTTACATGGCTTATCCTGGACTACTGCGGCTTTAAAATCGCATGGGCTATTCTACTCCACTCGCTAATAACGCTACTTGGCAGCAAAAACATCGAGGCATTTAAAAAATCCGCAGTATCATTATGGAACGCGCTAAGGCACAAAAACAGATACGACAAATTCAAACACGTCAGAAAGGCGGTTTGCGATGAAGTTATTGCGAAACATGCTTATTCATGAAGTTATTTTTGGCGGATACATCCTGTTTACCCTGCTCCGACTGCTATACACAGTCGGATTGGCCTCCGAACACACAGCCATCTACGCGTTGTCTCTGCTTGTCGTAGCCGTCGGACCTCTCATCACAAAACAAAGCGACTCTGCGTGGGCATGGCGATTGCGCCTGCTTATTTACCCGGTATTGATGAACGTGCTATTCGTCAATATGCGTTGGGTCTCTCCGCTTATCAACGAGGGCAAACGTGATGCCGTTCTTTGGGAGCTCGATAAAATAATAGCGGGGGGCAGCCTATCGGTAAGGATGCAGGGCATCGTATCTCCCCCCCTCACCGAGCTCATGAGTCTGTTCTACATATTTTTCATGCCCTATCTGTTCTTATCCATGCTTGCCTATCTTTTTTCAAAACCAGCTCAAGCGAGGGTGTTCTACTCCGGTCTGTTCAGCCTGTACGGAATAGGCTACATGGGCTACACCCTTGTTCCGGCAATAGGACCCTATATAATCTACGCGACAGAATTTTCCGTACCGCTTACAGGTTACCTTATGACAGAAACGCTGAAAGACTGGTACCCATCCGGCACGAACTACACCGACATCTTCCCCAGTCTGCACTGTGCCGTCAGCGCGTACATCCTTTTTTCGGACGCCATGTGGCATCGAAAGCGCTTTTATCTATTCCTCATCCCGTGCATCGGTATATGGATCTCGACCCTTTACCTTCGCTACCATTATTTTGTAGATATCATAGCGGGCGCTATTGTCGCCGCTATCGCACTCTACATAGAAAGGCTCGAATACCGGCGCGAACTGCGTGCGGCAGACCGATAAAGAAAAGGGAGTTGTTTCTTATGACGCGTTATACCGTAACTTTTAACACACCGGAAGCCGCCATGCCGGAATACGCCGGGGGCAAGGGCGCAAATCTGGCCATACTGACACAGGCTGGTTTTGCCGTCCCGGGCGGCTTTATCGTCACAGCCGATGCCTACAGGGAGTTCATCGCGGCCTTTCCCGATATGACAAAGCACATCTCCGCCCTGCCGATCGGACAACCGGAAAAACTGGTAGCCGCAACGGAAAAACTCCGGGAAACCCTGTCAAAACAACCGCTTCCGGAAACGGTGGCATCGGAAGTCCGCGCTGCTCTGAAAATATCAGGTGACGGGGCGTACTCTGTTCGTTCTTCTTCCACTTTTGAAGACATGGCAGGGGCCGCATTCGCGGGGCAACACGACACATACCTCAACTGCTCGGGAGAGGACGAAATACTGGGCAAAATACGCGATTGCTTTGTCTCGCTCTGGCAGGACAGAGCCGTAGCCTACAGACACTCAAAGGGCTTCAACCGATACGAGGCCACGATGGCGGTAGTCGTCCAAAAAATGGTGCAGTGCGACGTAGCAGGGGTCGGTTTTACCATCGATCCAATCTCCGGGCGCGATGCCATGCTGATAAACGCCAATTACGGGCTGGGCGAATCCGTTGTTGGAGGCGAAACGGAAGTCGACCAATACGTGGTGGAGAGAAAAACAAAGAAACTGACAGAGTCCTTTATAGCACACAAGACAGTAAAAATAGTACCCAACAAGGACAAGGGGCAAGGGACACTCACCCTATATCTCGACGGTAAAGAAGCGGACCAACCCGTATTGACAGAAGAACAAATCAACGCGCTGTGCGACCTGATGCTGAAAGTCGAACAACTGTACCGCTTCCCACAGGATATAGAATGGGGGATGGAAAAAGGAACGCTATACCTGCTGCAATCGCGCCCCGTAACGACTTTTGCCCCGCGGTGGACGCGCGATGAATCCGCTGAACGCTACCCCAGCGTCATCACGCCGCTGTCGTGGGATCTCGTCGAGGAGGGATTTCACAAGTCCATAGAACATTCCTTTCAATTGATGGGGCTTCCACCGTTTGACGGCAAATGGTTTGCGCTGTTCGACAATTACGTTTACGGTAATCAAACCGCAGCTCGCACCTATCTCGGCATGCTCCCGTTTGCACCGGCAAACGAAGAGGAACTGCGCATGGGCATGACTGCGTTTGCAGAGCGATACAACTGGGCCTTAACCCTCCCGTCCGAGTGGATGCGCGAATTGGATCGCTATCTGATGAATATAGGCGTGTTAAAAGCCGAATCGCTCGACGGTAAATCGCCCGCCGAGATATGGAGCTACGTCGTTAAAACAAGCATCATCGGCGGTGAATACTTCAAGCCAAACATCGCAATATCGATCACGCAATCCATTTTGTACCGCTCTCTTCTGCAATTCATCAAGATATTCATGCCGGACAACGCGCTGGATATTTTTGACCACATCACTGCTTACTGCGAAACAAAAACTTCGTTGGTAAACAAACAGCTCAAGGCATTGGCCTCCATCATCCGCTCCGATACAGCTCTTGCCGCTAAAATGAACGCAATGCCCTCAAAAGAATTGATCCTATCAAAAGAGCTCGACGCACACCCCGTGTTCGCCGATGCCTTCGCGCGATTCCTGGAGGATCACGGACACAGAGAGATAGAGTTTGACCCATACATACCGACGTGGCTCGAAGCCCCCTGGGTCGTGCTGGACAACATAAGGCTAATATTGAATGCACCGACCGAAAACACGGCAAAAAACGACCTGCAAATAAAAAGAGCCGCCTCCGAAGCCGAGAGCAAATTATTCTCGTCACTGCCTCTGGAATTTCACCTTTTCTTCCGGGAGATCATCCGGCTCGTTCGTCTTTACACCGAACTTGACGACATTGAGCACTATCAGACAACACGGTTACACCTGCCGATGCGCAAAGGATTGCTCGCTCTTGGGAAAAGCCTCGTAAACATGGGAGTCATTCAAGAGCCATCTGATATATTCTTTGCACGCAAAACCAGCATTGAAACTTGCGCAAGCTCATACACATCATGGAATGCCCTTACGGGGGAAATACGTGCGGCTAAAGCAACCTACGAGGCCAACAAAAAAAGAACCCCTGAATGGGTTCTGGGCGAAAAACACGTCCAACCAGAGCACTCGGATAAAAATCTCATCGGCCTTGCAGGGAGCCCCGGCGTGGCGGAAGGGCAAGTCTTCGTCATCGAGTCGTCGGACGATTTTGCGTCCTTCCCACACGGAGCGGTACTCGTCGCAAGAACGACAAACCCGGCCTGGACACCTCTGTTTTACGCAGCATCTGCCCTTATTACAGAAAGCGGCGGACCTTTGTCACACGGTGCCGTCACCGCCCGCGAAATGAAAATCCCTGCCGTAATGTCGGTGCGCGGCGTGCTGGCCACGCTCAAAAACGGGGATAAAGTAAAAGTGGACGGCAGTAACGGAGTTGTCTACAGACAAGAATAACTTCGGTTTGTCGGTATTGCGTATTCAACACTCTCTAAAAAAGGAGGAATGAAAATGCCCATGAACCCTTTAACTCCGGCAAAAAAGCAGCGACTGCTTCTCGTGTTGTTGTTTGTCCTGATCGCCCTCTTTTGCAGCGCCGCACCTCGGAGTGCGATGGCGTCAACGAATCCGAATGCAGCGGTGCGAGCCGTCAATTCCTTCAGCGTGGAGCTTTTTAAAGAACTGTCAAAGAGTGAAAAAAACCTCTGCGTCTCCCCCTACAGCGTTTCGAGCGCTCTTGCCATGTGTTACCTTGGAGCGGAGGGCAGCACGGCAAAAGAAATGGAGCGGGTGTTGCACTTTACCCAAACCATTTCCCCCTCCTTCGCGGCGCTGCAAAAACGCCTGAACTCCGTATCGGAAAAAGTCGCAACGATTGAAGTAGCCAACGCCCTCTGGTCCTCAATACGGATGAAGCTGAAACCGGAGTACGAAAGCGCTGTAAAGAAGTACTACCGCACCCCCATTCGCCGGCTGGACTATGCGAACAAAGCACAAGAAGCTGTCGCAACCATCAACAGCTGGACCAATCAAAAGACACGCGGGAAAATACCCACTATCCTGACTTTAAGGGATATAAACAATAGAACGTCGCTCGTGTTAACCAACGCCATCTACTTCCGCTCCGTTTGGCTGAGCGGCTTTAACGAAAGCGCCACTCAAGAAGAGCCCTTTCACCAAGAGAGCGGGGCAAAGACCTCCGTTAAGCTGATGTACCAATCCGGCGGCTTTAGCTACGCCGACGTGGGGCAAGCCCGGCTTTTAAGTCTCCCCTACGCAAAGGGGGAGTTTGACATGGTCTTTATCCTGCCGCGCGACACCTTTCCGCAGCTGTTAAAACAGCTTAATCCAAAGGCGCTGGAAAGTTGGCTTGGAGCTCTAAGAAGCACTACGGTGCGTGTCTACATCCCCAAATTCAAACAGGAGCAGAGGTTAGAACTAAAGGAACCGCTTCAAAACCTCGGCATGGAGAGATCTTTTACGAATGGTGCAGACTTTTCCGGTATGGGTACAATGGATGGAAACGGAACCCAAATAAACCAGGTCATCCACAAAACCTTCATCGAAGTGAGCGAGAAGAAGACGGAAGCCGCCGCTGTGACGGCCATCGTGATGAAGGAAACATCCCCCGGGCCGGGGAATCGCCCCCCTGCCCCCGAACCCATCCTTTTTCGCGCCGACCACCCCTTTCTCTACCTGATCCGCGACCGAACCACAGGGGTGATTTTGTTCATCGGCCGCTATATGGAGCCGAAGAAGGATTAACTCTACTATCAGAGCGATACGGCCCCGCCCATCGAAGCGACAAGACAGGCGACCTGTGCATTGTGCTCCAATAAATCCGCCCGGTAAAAGGCCTCCTTCAAATTCTCCGCCACCGTTACAATGCCGTGCTCCTTTAGGACGACGGCAATGACATCCTCGTCCATATACGCCTGACTCACGGCTTCTACCAGCTCCGGTGTGCCTGCCGGTATAGAGGGGACAGATGGGACTTTTTTCAGCACCATTTTGGCCTCAAGAACAAGCAACGGAACCTCTCGGTGCAGATAGGAAAGGGCCGTTGTGTGAGGGGGATGTAAATGAACCACCGCTTTCATCTCCGGCCGAGCCGCATAAACCGCCAGATGCAGATAAAGCTCCATTGAGGGCTTTTTTCCGGGGGATCCCTCCAAGATCCTCCCCTCTTTATCCACTAAAAGAATGTCCTCCATCGTCAGATGTGCAAAGGATGTCCCGCTTGCCTTGATCAAAACGCCCCTGCCGTCCGGCGTGCACGCGCTGATATTGCCATTTGTCGCAGCCACATAGCCGCGGTCATAGGAAAGGCGGCTGATCTCTAAAATCTCCTGTTTTAAATCATCGTACATCATAATCCCCCTAACCTGAGAAAACATTGATTGCATTCATAGACTAAGACAGAGTTTAACAGAAGAGCCACCCCGCTGAAAAGAGAAAGGGGTTTTTCCCCTCATCAAACACATCTTTCAAGTGATGCGTATTCACCCTCCCCTATCACCCGGCGGGTGATAGGAACCCTCCCGCATCTGGGTTACAGTGGATGCAGAAATTTCTACTTTCCAACATTAAGCGATTGCGATCTCGTATCATTTCCTATCAATTGAGCGAGACGGCATAAAACCACTGGGGTTTCCCATCAGAGAGGATGATTTAGATGTTATGGATGATCGCGACGGTCTTCGTTATTCTATGGATTTTAGGTATCGAGACGTCTTATACCATGAATGGATTTATCCATATTCTTCTTGTAATGGCTGTTATTTCGGTTCTCATTCGGATTATCAGGGGATATTAAACTAGCGAACGGGCAGCGTATCTGGCGGGGGTTTTTTCCTCGCAAACATACCCTCAGAATCATTATCATTCACCTTCCTCTATCAATCAAGCGGAAAGGTATAAAACCACTGGAGTTTTCTATCAGAGAGGATGATTTAGATGTTATGGATGATCGCAACGGTCTTCGTTATTCTATGGGCTTTAGGTATGGTGACTTCTTTTACCCTGAATGGATTTATCAATATTCTACTGGTATTGGCTGTTATTACGGTTCTTATTCGGATTATCAGGGGTCATTAACGATAGAACGGGCAACGTATTGATTGCATAAGGAAACGCGAGGAGGAAATGATTATGTATCATAGTAATGGAAATTACGAGGCTTTTGCAAAACCTTTAAAACCAAAAGACGTAGATAAAAAAAGCGCTTACCTTGTAGGCTGTGGATTGGCTTCTCTTTCAGCAGCCTGTTTCCTTATTCGTGATGGACAGATGAAAGGGGAGAATATCCATATCCTTGAGGAGCAAAACATCCCCGGCGGCGCTTGTGACGGCATTAAGGATCCGCAGAAGGGATTCATCATACGCGGTGGGCGGGAAATGGAAAATCATTTCGAATGCCTTTGGGATCTATTTCGATCTATCCCATCACTGGAAACGTCCGATGCGTCTGTGTTGGATGAATTTTACTGGCTGAACAAACGCAACCCCAATTTTTCCCTGTGCCGGGCAACCGTTAACAGGGGAGAGGATGCACAGACAGATGGGAAATTCACGCTTTCCGAAAAGGCGTCTATAGAGATTGCAAAGCTGTTTATAACCATGGATGAGGACTTGTACGATAAAACAATCGATGATGTGTTTGACGATGATGTTTACGCTTCCAACTTCTGGCTGTATTGGCAGACCATGTTTGCCTTCGAAAAATGGCACAGCGCATTGGAAATGAAACGCTATCTCCAGCGGTTTATTCATCATATCGACGGGCTGGCCGATTTTTCAACGCTGAAGTTCACAAAATATAACCAGTACGAGTCCCTTATTCTCCCTCTGGTAAAATATTTGGTGGGACACCGCGTCCATTTCATGTATGATACAAAAGTCACTAATGCTGAATTTGACTTTACAGGCGGCCGAAAAACCGCCAAAAGAATGTTATTTGAACACAGCGACAGCAAGGAATACATTGGCCTTACGGAAAACGATCTTGTTTTTATCACCAACGGAAGCTGTACGGAAAACTCCAGCTTAGGGGATAACGACAACGCCCCGATTCTCAATGAAAGCGAAGGCGGCTGTTGGGCTCTTTGGCGTAGTATCGCCCAACAGGACAAGGCCTTTGGCAATCCGGATAAATTCTGCACAAACATCAAAAAAACCAACTGGGAATCCGCCACCATTACGATAACGGATGACAGGATTACGCCGTATATACAAAAAATATGTCAGCGCGACCCTCATAACGGCGGTGTGGTTACAGGCGGCATCGTAACCATTAAGGATTCAAACTGGTTATGCAGTTGGACAATCAGCCGCCAGCCTCACTTCAAGTTGCAAAACGGCGAGATCATCGTCTGGCTTTATTCTCTATTTACGGATGTGCCGGGTGATTATATCAAAAAGCCCATGAAGGATTGCACAGGGACAGAAATCGTGGAGGAATGGCTATACCATTTGGGAGTACCGAAAGATAAAATTTATGAGTATGCAAGAAACGCGACAAACTGCGTGCCTTGTATGATGCCGTATATCACCGCATTTTACATGCCACGAACAGAAGGCGACCGTCCCCTCGTTGTTCCTAAAGGATCAACGAACTTCGCTTTCATCGGTCAATTTGCTGAAACTGAGCGCGATTGCGTCTTCACTACGGAATACGCCGTCAGAACCGCTATGGAGGCCGTCTACACCCTGTTGGATGTTGACCGCGGCGTTCCGGAGGTGTTCGACTCCTGCTATGACATTCGTTGCTTGTTGGAGGCCACTTCAAAAATGATGGACGGCAAAAAAATGACGGAGATGAAGGTGCCGTTTGGATTTAAATTCTTGGAAAAGCGAGCGATCCACAAGGTGAAGAATACAGTGATAGGCGAGTTACTACGGAAGTATAAATTGATTTAACCTACCCATTGGCTCTTGTGCGCGGTCGCCCCTTTACTTCAACAACGTTCTTGAGTGGATGCCGCGCTTTTTAAAAATACTTTTTAGCTGTGTTTTTACCGTGTTCTCTGAAATGTACAGCTGTTTACCGATTTCTTTGTTGGAAAAACCCTGTACGGCCAGACGCGCGATGTCGTTTTCTCTTTCTGTCAAAGCCACTGTGCCGTGCAGGGAATTTTCCCATATCATATTCTCTGCGGCTTTCTGGTATTGCTCGCAAAGTGCCAGTATCTCGGTAATGTTATCGGCGTATTTGCCCTGTGATTTCAGTTCTTCCAAAAGGGGTTTGATACTATCGCCGTTTTCCGCAAAAGGCATATAGAGCTGATCCGGGATAGCCATGGAGAGCGCCTGCTCCAACGCGGCGGCGGCATCGTCTGCTCTCGAAATCTGCGCGCTGGCGGCCGCAGTGTAAATATGAACCAGTAAATGATGGTAAACGGATGCGGAACTCAAAAAATATTCCGCCATGCCAAGCAGTTTTATATATTCGCCGTTTTCCACTAAAACTTTTCCGTAGACGATGTTCAAATAAGCCAGAGACGGAAATAGCAACCGTGTGCTTTTAAATTCGCCGCTTTTAATCCAGAGAGCCGCTTTTTCATTCATATGCATGCAAGAGAAAAAATACGTCTCACACATATCTATCGTGTGCAGAAAGACGTGCCACTTTTTTTCAAAGATATTATCGCGCAGTTTTTTGAACAGGTTCAGTATCTCGATAAAATTACCCTTCATAAAACTGAGTTTTATGTCCAGAAAAATAATGCACAGCGTGATGTCGGAGGCTTCTTCCGCCAATTGATAGGCTTTATGCATGGCAATTTCAGCATTGAGAAAATCACCCCGATAATAAAAGCGTTCGGCGCTCATGATTTCTTCGGCACCTTTTCCGTGGTTCCCTGTCATTTGATAGTAATAAGGCATGATTTCTTTCATTCTTTCCACTTCGTTTAAGAGCGCCCCTAATTTACGGTGATACAAGCACAACACAGAAGGAGATCCATAGGTCCAGCTGGATTGATTGTCGAGAATAAGGGAGGGCTTTTTTAATAGTTTAGAGGCTCGCTTGATACACGCTGCCATCCGCTCAATATCGTTGTATTCCTCAAAAATCATCAGAAGCTCATACTCGCCCAAAAGACTGTCTTTGTAGGCAGCATCATTGTTTTTGATATTCTGATAGATCATCATGAACACTTGGCAACTTTTTTTAAAAAGGGTTATTTCATTAAACATAAACATGCGATGTGCATAAATAAGCACGGCATATGGGTGGTTTGCTTTATCTTCCATAGAACAGCTATCAAAATACTTTATAAGCCATTCCTTGTCTTCACTATTTATGCTTTGTCCTCTATCAAGCTCCAGAGACTCTAGCACTATGTCAAAATCCCTGCCAAGATAGCCATAGCGCATGGACAGGAGATAGTCACCTATTTGTAAGTACCATTCGGCCGCTTTTTTATAAAGCTCCGCCCGATAGGTCTCCCCCATTGCGTTGAGCTTGCCGGAGAGAACGTTCTTGAAAATACTGTGCACATGATACGATTTTTGAATGGGATCGTACATGACGAAGGCATTTCTTCCAGTGACTTCTTTTAGTATCTCCTCTACGGAAGCATGCGGCATTATATATCGCGCCTGCTCCGGTGTGAAGCTGTTGTAGATGGACATCGACAACAGAAATGTTTTTATTTCATCTGAAAACGGCTCATAGACAGCTTGCTCTACCAGTTTGCAGATATTAACCGATGTTAACAGGCTTCCGTTCTCCTTGAAATTCAGCATGAGAAGGTATAACGCGCTTATCCAGCCTTCCGTTAATTGATAGAGCTCGTCCGCTTCGCTTTCCGTCAAGCTTATTTCACAATGCCCGTAATAATCTATAATTTCTTTTGGGTTTAGCTCAAAGCGTTCTTTTTTTATGTGGTATAAAATTCTCTTGAGTGCAAGTTCCTCTGTGTGAATAAATTGAAAAAAACGAGAAATGAGTATGATGTGAAGATTTTTTATTTGATTGACCGCCAACAGTGTAAAAAAACTTGCAATCTCCGGTGTATCCACTAGGTGAAAATCATCCACGACAATAACCGTTTGTTTCGGTATCGCGATTTGTTTTATGAGTGCTAAGGCCACATGAATGGAAGCGCTGTCGTCGGGGAAACCAAACTCCGTCAGACGATGCGCACGGCCGCTATCCAATGCATCAAAAAGACGGCAAAAGCCGCTCCAAAAAGCGACTTTTGAATCATCATATATATTTTGCCATAACAAATGGGCGCTCGTTAACATCACGTGCTCTCTGACGGTCGTTGTTTTTCCGTAGCCCATCGGCGCTTCCACAAGAGTGAGCGGATAGCCCAAAATTTTGCTCATGTCCTGCGTGACGCGAGGGGAAAAATAAAGATCTCGTTTTTTTCTGTTTTGTAATCGATCCATATTCCGCCTCCAGTTTTTGTTGATGTGTGCTCCATTTACGACAACGGGAAAACGGTATGGCGAGGAGCCTCCGCACTCTTTTCAAAAAAGTGCGGAGGCTCCTATTTCCGGTTAGATGAAATCGAGAGAGTGCTTTCCGTTCTCCTGAACCATTCTCTTCAAGAGTTTCAACGAATCAACAGCATCGTTGATATTGCAAAGCTCCACAGGCGAATGGGAATAACGCCTCGGAATTGCGATCACGGCAGTCGGAACACCCTTCCAGGCGTGCGCCATGGAAGCGGCGTCCGTCGCGTACATATCCTCAACAAGGGTCAGGAACTGTAGGTTGATCTTCTCCTTCTTGGCGCAGGATTCAATCATATCGACGACGGCTTTTTGAGCGAAGTGATAAAACGCGATGGCTCCATCCGCAAGGGGGCACGCAGGACCGTTTCCGATTTTAACCGGAAGCAGGATATCCGTCGGGATATCGGGCGTATCGCCTGCGGGGATGGTATCAAGAGCAATGGCGTAATCAGGCTCCACGTTAAACACGGCGGAGGCGGAGGAATTGAGGATCATCTCCTCCTGCGTGCTGATAACCGCGCACACTTCACCGTCGAAATCAACGGACTGCAGCTCTCTGAAAAGCTCCACCAATATCGCGCAGTTAATGCGATCGT
>JAGPAO010000053.1 GCA_018063805.1 Synergistaceae bacterium
AACTTCAACGGCCCTATCGGTGTGCTCGCGGGAAAACCGAGAAAAGGAGATATAACCCCTGCATCACGCGCATCCTGATCCAGCAGAACGGCCAATAGCTCCCCACGCTGCAGACAACGGATGGCTCCTTTTAAATCCAATCCCTTCCCCAGCGGCTTGACTCCCACGCTTTCGCGCAGAGAAGCGATCAGTTGGGTGATGCGTTCGTCGCGTTGATCCGCTCCGATGGCATTTACAACATAGCCGTGCCGAACGAGAAGAGCCCCCGCATACTCCCAGTTGCCTATATGGGCGCTGAGCAGAATAACGCCTTTCCCCTGATCATAAGCATGGCGAAGGTGCTCCTCTCCATGAACAGTGATCAGTTCGTCCAGTTTTTCGACCATAATCGGAGAACGGGCAAATTCAACCACGGCGCGTGCAAAGTGGGAGTAGGAGGAGGAAATAATCTCACGAGCTTTGGACGGTGATACACCCAGAATACGCTCGCAGCGCGCGCGAGCCTTTTGCGCGTAGCGACCGGAAGCCTGTTCGACACACCATCCGAGGAAAGAGCCAAGTAAAAGCGCTGTTCGATGGGGCAAAAAACAAACGAGAGCTTTAAAGAATATAAGCGCCCTCCAAATCAATGGCTGCCGCTTACTCACCCACACCACCCGCAATCCCATCAAAATACGTTCTTACCTTTGCTTCTTGCATTTTTACCCCTCGCGTTTCCTTCAAATCACTGAGCTATCCTACCATACAATAACGCGCCTCGGCCAGAGGCCAAGGCGCGTTATTCAGCAACTATCACACATACAGAATGGAGACGTTACTTTGTTAACAGCGTCAGCATCGTCCCTGCGGCAACGGCCGTCCCGATAACTCCCGCCACATTGGGGCCCATGGCGTGCATCAGCACGTAGCTTCCCGGAAACTCCTGCTGTACCACTTTCTGGCAAACGCGCGCCGCCATCGGCACGGCGGAAACACCTGCAGCCCCAATAACGGGATTAATCTTGCCGCCGCTCATGACCTTCATAACCTGAGCCAGCAAAACACCGCCCATGGTGCTGAAACCGAAGGCAACCAGACCCAACAGAATAATCTTGAGGGTTGTCATCTGCAAAAAGTCGCCCGCATTCATGGTCGCACCGACAGAGATCCCCAAAAAGATCGTCGTGGCGTTCAAAATTTCATTTTGCGCCGCATTGCTGATACGGTCCGTGCAGCCGCATTCGCGCATCAGGTTTCCGAACATCAGCATCCCCACGAGAGGAACGGAGGCGGGGAGCACCAAACCGCAAGCCATCGTGGAAACGATGGGAAAGAGAATCTTCTCTGTCTTAGTTACGGGACGCAGCTGGTCCATCTTGATCGCGCGATCCGCCTTTGTCGTAAACATCTTGATAACAGGCGGCTGAATCAACGGCACGAGGGACATATAGCTGTATGCCGCCACGGCGACCGCCCCAAGTATATTTGGCGCCACCTTATTGCAAAGGTAAATGGCTGTGGGACCGTCCGCACCTCCGATAATACCGATACCCGCCGCCTCTTGAATGGTGAAACCAAGAAACATAGCGCCGATAACCGCGATAAAAACGCCCAACTGCGCCGCAGCTCCCAGCAAAAAGACAATGGGGTTCGCCAAAAGGGGCCCGAAGTCCGTCAAAGCCCCTATACCCATAAAGATAATGATCGGGTATAGCTCATGGTCGATTCCCAATTTGACATAGTGAAGAAAACCACCGGATGCCATCACTTCACCGGGAGCGGCCAAAATACCCGATCCGGGTAGATTGACAAGCAGGCAACCAAAGGCGATGGGCATCAACAGGAGGGGCTCAAAACCCTTCCCTATCGCAAGATACAGCAGAACCAGGGAGACAACGATCATCCCTATGTTTCCGGGTGTCAGCAGCAGAAATCCCGATTCCTGTACAATCCCTTTTAGCGCGGCAACATAAATTTCCATTATTAATCCTCCCCCGGCAGGCTAGTCAAACTAGTCCTAGCCTATTACCAGCATTGTGTCACCTGTGTTGACAGAATCGCCCTCTTTGCACGCGATCTGAGTGACAGTACCGGCGACAGGGGCATAGATTTCATTCTCCATTTTCATGGCCTCAAGCACAAGCACTTGCTGCCCCGCCGTTACCGCAGCTCCCTGCTGGACAAGGATCTTCAGAATTTTTCCGGGCATGGGAGCGGTAATAGCACCGGCACCGGCAGCCACGGGTGCCGCAGCAGGCGCAGGAGCAGCTGCGGGAGCAGCCACGGGGGCTGCAACAGGTGCAGGAGCGGCTGCGGGAGCAGCTATCGGTGCCGCAGATGCTGCACCTGCGCCCAGTTCCTCGACATCGACATCATAGGATTTACCATTTACGCTGATTCTAAACTTACGGGACATAAAAACGACCTCCTCAAATTTGTTTGGATACTATCCTTTACACCCGGATCATTCATAAAAAAACAGGCGGCGATGCTTCTAACTGTCAAACCCCTCACTGTTTTGGAAACGGCCGCTTGCCCTCCAGAGCGTCGAGCTCCCCCCCTGTGTCTGTGTGGGGGAAAAGGCGATTACGCGGGCAGAACCGCCGCAAACAGCGGCAATTGCGGCAGAGATAACGGCAGCCAGCTCACTGTCATCTTCAGCTGCAACCGCAACGGCCGGAGCTGAAACAGCAGCAGAGGGAGCCCCAGAACTTGGAGCCGCAGGAGCAGGAACCGATGCTGCTTTTCCTGCGCCGTCAATGGCGGCTGCCAGCATTTTGACTCCCATCATAACAAACATCAGCCCTACAATAACCAAGAAAACAATGCTGAAGGCGATGATGGACATAAGCAATCCGCCGGAAACACCCACAAAGTTACTGCTGATAGAATTCATACAAAAGCCCCCTTAGTTCGGCATAACGCCGTGCTTGCGTTTGGGGCGAAGTTCCCGCTTGTCCTCAGTCATTAAAAGAGCCTGATAAAGAGCCGGGCGCGTCTCCTCGGGAAGGATCACGCGGTCCACAAATCCGCGGGCCGCAGCTGCGTACGGATTGGCAAACGCCTCTCGGTATTCTTCAATCTTCTCGGCACGCATTGCCGCCTGATCCGCCGCGGCTTCAATTTCCTTGCGGAAAATGATATTGGCCGCACCCTCGGCTCCCATAACGGCAATTTCCGCCTGAGGCCACGCAATAACCATATCCGCACCCAAATCCTTGCTGCACATCCCAAGGTAGGATCCGCCGTAAGCCTTGCGAAGAACCAGCGTAATCTTGGGAACCGTAGCCTCACTGTAGGCATAAAGGAGCTTCGCTCCGTGACGAATGATGCCGCCCATCTCCTGCGTCAAGCCGGGCAGATAGCCGGGGACATCTTCAAAAGTAACGATGGGAATATTATAGGCATCGCAAATGCGGATATGGCGGCTCGCCTTGTCAGAAGCGTCGATATCCAAACAACCGGCCATGACCTTTGCCTGGTTGGCGATAATCCCAATGGTACGCCCTCCTACGCGGGCAAAACCGGTGACGATATTTGTGGCGTAAAGAGCCTGAACTTCACAAAAATCCGCATTATCCACGACCTTGCGGATGACATCGCGGACATCGTACCCCTTGTTGGGGTTTGAAGGAACGATGGTGCGCAGCTCCATATCCATGCGTGCAGGGTCATCCCCCGTTTCTACAAAGGGAGGCTCTTCCATATTGTTGCTGGGCAAAAAGCCGATGACAGCGCGAAGCTGTGCATAGCACTCCTCTTCATTCTGGGCGAAGAAGTGCGCGACACCGGATGTTTTATTGTGGGCAAAAGCACCGCCGATCTGCTCGGAGGTAACATCCTCTCCCGTTACGGCTTTGATAACCTGAGGACCCGTAATATGCATAATGCCGACCTTATCAATCATAAAGACAAAATCCGTAAGAGCAGGGCTGTAAACGGCTCCCCCGGCACAAGGACCTGCGATAACAGAATACTGCGGAACAACTCCGCTCGACTTTACATTGCGGAAAAAGATCTTACCGTATCCGGAGAGGGCATCCACTGCCTCCTGAATTCTTGCCCCGCCCGAATCGTTTACACCAATGCAGGGAGCTCCATTCTGAAGTGCCATCTCCTGCACCTTGCAAATTTTGTTTGCATGCGCTTCGCCGAGGGATCCGCCGATAACGGTAAAATCCTGGCTGTAGATATACATGATTCTTCCGTGAACGGTTCCGTACCCTGTAACAACGCCGTCTCCGGGGAAAATCGTCTTTTCCATCCCAAAGTTTGTGCAGCGATGCTCCACCAGCTCGTCAATTTCAACAAAGCTACCGGGATCAAGGATCTTTTCAATCCTCTCACGAGCGGTCAGTTTCCCCTTCTCGTGCTGTTTAGCGATAGCCTTAGCGCCACCTCCCTGTGCTGCCTTCTCTCTCTTTGCGAGAAGAATTTCGCACAGCTGGTCAATCGTTCGTTCCGCCATTCCCTCAACGCCTCCTCAATTGTTTCCGTTGCCGGGGGAGTTCCCCCGGCAACGGACGATCGGTCAGAGCACAGTCAAAAACTAGCGCTGGCTCAATTCAAGCAAAATTCCGCCGGTTGCTTTCGGGTGGATAAAGGCAATCAGTGCCCCCCCGGCTCCCTTGCGGGGTTTTTCATCAATCAAACGAACGCCCTTCTCCTTAAGCTCAGCAAGTGCGGCCTCCAGATCATCTACACGGATGGCCAAATGATGGATGCCCTCCCCTTTTGCCTCAATAAATTTAGAGACGGGGCTATCGGGCGCAGTTCCCTCCAGCAATTCCACTTCCGTATCCTGAATGGGAAGAAACGCCGTCTTTACCTTTTGTTCCGCGACTTCCTCCACACCCGTGCATTTAATACCGAGCGTCCCCTCCCAAAACTTCAGGGATTCTTCAATGCTCTTAACAGCGATCCCGATGTGATCGACAACCGTCGGATTCATAGTTATGCCTCCGCTCCTCTTTTTTCACATACGGCCTTTTCAAGCCATGTGATGCACTCGCTGGTTTTCGTTCCGGGGCCGAAAATAGCGCCCGCACCGACCTCCAACAGAGCTGGGATATCGGACTCGGGGATAACGCCTCCGCCGAAAACGATAATATCGGAAGCGCCTTTCTCCTTCAACAGGCTCGTAATGGCCTTGAAGTAATGATCGTGCGCACCGGAGAGGATGCTGATCCCCACCGCATCCGCATCCTCCTGAATGGCTGTCTCTACAATCTGCTCCGGAGTCTGACGCAATCCTGTGTAAATAACCTCCATACCGGCATCTCTGAAAGCGCGGGCGATGACCTTTGCCCCACGATCATGACCGTCCAACCCCGGTTTGGCAACGACTACTCGAATTTTACGACTATCCATTGAAAAAACCTCCCTTCTGCCGATTTAGAGAACTACGTTTTCGCGATATTCGCCGAAAACTTCACGCATGACGCCGCAGATCTCACCCTCAGTGGTGTAGCACTTGACGGCTTCCAAAATCAAGGGCATCAGATTCTGGTCTCCCTGCGCGCCCTTACGGATATCATCAAGACAATTTTGAACGCGGATGTTATCGCGCCCCTCCTTCATCTTTCTGAGCTTGGTAACTTGATTGTCTCCGACGCTCTTATCCACGCGGAGCAGCTGACGCTCGGAAGCATCCTCTTTGATCTGGAACTTATTGACACCGACGACAATGCGATCTTCCGTCTCAATGGACTTCTGGTACTCATAAGCCGCATCCTGGATCTGCTGTTGCGGGTAGCCCTTTTCAATGGCGACCAGCATGCCTCCGAGATCATCAATCTTCTGGATGTACTCGCGCGCGCCCTCTTCGATTTGCTTTGTGAGGGACTCCACCGCGTAGCTGCCGGCAAAGGGATCCACGGTGTTGGTAATGCCGGATTCATAGGCGACAACCTGCTGCGTCCGAAGAGCGATCCGCACGGACTTGTCCGTCGGAAGCGCAAGAGCCTCATCCAAGCTATTGGTGTGGAGGGACTGCGTCCCGCCCATGACAGCCGCCATCGTCTGAATGGCAACACGGACGATGTTGTTCTCCGCCTGCTGCGCCGTCAGAGTGCAACCCGCCGTCTGCGTGTGGAAACGCAGCATCTGCGCGGATTTATCCGTTACGCCGAAGCGCTCCTTCATGATGTGCGCCCACAGCTTACGCGCAGCGCGGAACTTGGCGACCTCTTCGAGGAAATCATTATGCGCGTTGAAGAAGAAGGAAAGCCTCTTACCGAAAACGTTGGGATCCTGTCCCTTTTTAACGGCCGCTTCGACATAAGCGATACCATCCGCCAGGGTAAAGGCCACTTCCTGGATAGCCGTAGAACCGGCCTCGCGGATGTGGTACCCGGAGATGGAAATCGTGTTCCACTTCGGGACGCTCTGGCTGCAAAAATCAAAAATATCTGTAATAAGCCGCATGGATGGCTTGGGCGGGAAAATATACGTTCCGCGCGCAATGTATTCTTTAAGAATATCGTTCTGGATTGTGCCGGAAAGATCCGCGGCCTTTACGCCCTGCTTTTCGCCTACGGCGATGTACATCGCCAAGAGCACAGCGGCAGGGGCATTGATCGTCATAGATGTGGAAACTTTATCAAGCGGGATCTGGTTAAAAAGAATCTCCATGTCAGCCAAGCTGTCAATGGCCACACCGACCTTGCCCACTTCACCCTGCGCCATGGAATGATCCGAGTCATAGCCTATCTGGGTGGGAAGGTCAAAAGCAACGGACAACCCCGTGGTTCCCTGATTGAGCAAATAGCGGTAGCGCTCATTGGAGGCCTCCGCTGTGGCAAAACCGGCATACTGGCGCATCGTCCAGAAACGCCCGCGATACATGTTCGGCTGAACACCTCGCGTATACGGATAAATCCCGGGAAAACCAACGTCCTGCAGGTAATCCACATTCTGCACATCCTCGGGGGTGTACAGCCTTTCCAAGGGGATTCCTCCGCCTGTGGTGAATTTTTCCTTCCTCTCAGGCCCCTTAGCGAGCGTTTTTTCCACTGCTGCTTGGTAGGTCTTTTTTACAGCTTTCATTTCGTCTAACTTTTTTTCGTCGAACACAAACTCCGCCTCCATTCGCTCCGAACTTCTTTTTTAGACTCGTGCCCGATAACGGCCGAGCCATACCTCTTCCACACGTATATTCATTATGAATCAATTCGCTCGAAAAGACAAGATTTTACGCACAATTACATTGAATTTAATCTGATGAATTCTATCCGCTGCCGAAAACAGAACGGGATGGGGCAGGGGCTAAAACCCGCAATGCGAAACAATGGCATTGCGCTTAATCTCCTCTACTGTTTCCGCAACAGCCAGCGATAACTGACAAGCGCAATCATACTCTCTTGCGTATCGTTCCCTGTTGAGGATATAGGACAAAAAGCTCTTCGCCTCATGACTCATCGACTCCTCTGCTGAATCCTCTGCCCATATTTTTTCCTCCGTACCATCGTTCATTTTTAACACGATATCCGTCAATCGTGAAATGGATTGAATGGTTATCGTGCCTTTCTGCCCAATCATTTCTGAACAGCCGTAACCCTGCCCTATTTTAGAATAAGACAGCGCAACCTGTTTATCCTCGTAAACAAAAAGGCTATTTCCAAATCCATCCGATCCGCCGGAAAGCAAACCCGTGGTGCTTACTATTGTCTTAGGCGCTCCAAAGAAATCAAGCGCCGGATAGACGCAGTACACGCCAAGATCCATCAAACACCCCGTGGCAAATTCCGGATTAAAAATATTGGGATTCTTGCCGTGAAGGTAATCCTCCAGTTTTGACGATCGCTGAGAATAGCCGAAATGCGCCGCGGAAACAGCGCCGATCTTGCCGAGCGCCTTTTTCAGCAAGATTCTCTGAGGCAAATGCACCATCATGATCGCTTCAAGAAAAACGAGTCCTTTTGCCCGAGCCAACGCCTGTAAATCGGCCAGCTGCTGTGATGTGGCACAAGCCGGCTTTTCACAAAGGACATGCTTCCCGTTTTCAAGGAACAGTTTGCTCTGTTCATAGTGCAGAGAGTTGGGGCTTGCGATATATACGGCGTCCAGCAATGGGCTTGACGCCATCTCGCGGATATCTATAAAAATATTTTGCGCGTTATTTTTTTCCGCAAAAGCCGCCCCCTTAGCCGCATCTCTTGAAAAAACGGCCGATAACTCCATTCCGTCAACCAACCGCGTACTGTTAATAAAGGTTTCGGTAATCCAACTTGTCCCCACCGTTCCATATCGCAGCATCCTGATACCCCTTTTATGTAAATATTTAGACTCAAGCACTTTTAGATCATTTTTTAATGGCATATCAAAATCATCGGAGATTAAGTCCATATAGCGGTGTAAAAAGGAAAAAGCCATAAGACTGCATCCTCGGTTATGATTTAGTTGACAGACAAAATCAAGAAGAGATGAGCTTATGGCTGAATTTAATATCACACTATCGGCAAGGTTTTGCTTGCACTAAGCGCTTCCGATAGTCCACGGGTTGAGGATCATAACTCCTGCGGATTGGAAATCGCCCACGTTGCGAGTGACTACGGTCATACCGTGCACAAGAGCCGTAGCTGCAATGAGCGCATCACGTTCGCCGCGCCTGTCGGGTACATGCAGGCGGGCACAGCATAGCGCCACAACTGTATCAACGGGTAACGTTCGCGCGGAGAACTCCGGCAGGACCTGTTGTTCCAGCCATCTACGCAAAACAGTCCCTTGAACAGCGTCCCGGCGTTCTATCGACAAAACACCAAGCTCCAACTCCATGATGGTGATGGCAGACACAAATAGGTCGGCAGCGTCAACACTTTCAGTCCACGCAACAAAATTCGGGTCAGCCTTGCCGGCTCGAACTTTTCGCAGTTCGGATACCACGTTGGTATCGAGAACGTACATCATGAGAAATCAGCCGGGCGGGTTTCGATCGTTACGCGTTGCGGCTCAAACTCAATGTCCGCAACTCCAGGCATGGCCAGTGAATCAGCAATGTTACGACGCTGTTTTGCAAGCCGCTGGTATTCGTCAATGCTCAGCAGCACATGGGCAGGTTTGCCACGATCTGTAATGAATACAGGACCGCTCTTAGTCGCTTTTTTTGCACGAGTAACATCTTGATTCAACTCTCGGCTGGATATTGTCGTGATAGTCATGGCGGCACCCCCTACTGGAATCATTGATGTAGGTACATTACTACATGACGATAAAAAACACAATCCTCCTCGCTCAACTTGGGGGGCATACCACGAAACGGAAATTTGAGCCAGTTTAACTCCACATACCATAACTCCTAGCAGCGCACTCTTCGCATGGGCATACTATCATATATAATCGTGGAAAAGACAAGCTTGCACTTATCAATTGAGAAGAAAAAGAGGAGAGACGATCTTGGCACATACAAAAGAATTCGTAGCAAATCGTATCTTATTGACAGTGATCCTTATTCTTTTCGCTTTCTTTTTTTAATACCTCTATTGGTGTTTCTTTCTACTGATATTGACGATAATTCTAACTCTGAATCGACGAAGATAACGAACACTCTTATAAATTATCGAGGTGCGGCGATGTATTATCTTGTGGATAACGACGATTGGCCCTCCGTGGGAGAATATCTACCCGACAGCCCTATGGTTGGCAGTCTGGATCATTATACAGAAAAATCCTTTGACAAAGAAAACTACTCTCAGCTTTTAATCAAAGAGATACCCGCAGGTTCCAAGCGTTTGTACTTGGGACTTCGCCCCGGAAAAGGATCGGCCCTAAGTTTCAACAAACTAACACGGAAAAACTTGGCAAAGCGGAGTACAGTCTTTCGGGCAGACGGGCTTCCCTATTCAAGCGATATCATAGGCAGCGGGGATGTTTTTATTCCTATGAAAGATTGATAACCTCATGGCTCTATTTTTCAAGGCAACAAAAATCGCTCATAGTGCAACGAGTTTGGGCTAGCGATGTATACGGCGTCCAGCAATGGGCTTGTTGCCATCACGCGGATATCTCTAAAAACAGTTTGCGCGTTATTTTTTTCCGCAAAAGTCGACTCTATTATTTTTCCGCCCATCACTACTCTTCCTCCTTATCGCTTCCGTAGCTTAAAATTGCGGAATGCAGATAAAAGAACGCTGACAGAAGAAAGGTCGTAGAAATCAAGTCCGATAATGCAAAGGGGCCTATGGGGAAAAGCAAATAATAAGGAGATCCGGGAGCAAAAACAGGAAGCATGAGCATTTGAATCAGAAGAATTAGGCTGGGAATATAACGTACGCCGAAAGCAAAAGACACAACGGAAACGACCATGTTCCCTGCAAGAAACAACAGGATTTTATTCTTCCAATCTGTCGTGGGGCGCTTAAGAAAGACAAACCGCATCATCACAGGAGGCGTAAGGATACAGATAAACCACAGAGACCAGCGGAAAAATCCGAACCAAAGGGCAAACCAAAAATTGATAAACCAACCCAGTAGCCAGATAATCGCTCCGGTTTGGATTAACCGCTCTTTTTCTTTGACCCGTTTGACGCTTGTCTTTCCTAGCTTAATATTTGAAACAGGCACTTCCCGCTTGCCTTCTGCATTATCCCCTGTGCTGTAGGTCATCCGGTTTTCCGATTCCGTTTTTTTACCGCAATCCCAACGCTCTTCTGTCGCCCATTCTGCCGCGCTGTTTATTCTATAGATCTCTCGGTTGTATTCCCCGCTGTTCCTTGGTATATACTGCTCCCGATGATCCAATTCTACATCTTCGTCATAGACTTCGTCTTCATCATAACCCAATATTCCCGAATGCATGAGGTACAGGGAAAAAAGGAGCAATACAGAGAAAACAATATTAAACAGCGCACCGGATAAAAAATAATAACGGTTGCCAAACCCTAAAGATGCGAGCGATTTTATAAAAACAATCGCGCTTGGGATGTAGTTAAAAAAATAAAAGAAGACGGAGGCAAGCCCGTAAGACGCCAGAAACAACAGCACCTTGTTCCTTGTATCTGTGATACGGTCTTTAAAAAGGATAAACCGCATTACTACAGCCGATATAAAAATAAATAGAAGCCAGCAAGACCATAAAACGATGGTAAAAATAGACACATCCTTGGCAACGGCTCCATTAAGAACCGAACCCGCCAACCCGTTAACAATCGCGCCGACTAGCCACACGAGCTCTACAACTCTGATTAATTGAGCACTTGCCGTATCCTCAATATCTTCATCATACAGGAGAATACACAGGTGCATATAAAAAGAGAGCAAGGTTATCGCAAAGAAAAGTAAAAATCCCCGTCGCTGTATCTCCGCATTGCTTTCAAAGAAGAAGCCGCGAAACAACATCACCCAAGGGGATCCAACCACCACTAATACCGTGCTCGTCAAATAGATCAAAGCAAAAGAAGTGATCAAAAGAACTATGGATACAATCAACTCCGGCAGTGAAGAGCGCTTCAAGGGGTGTTTCAAAAAGAAAAAACGCGCAAAAGCACTCTGCCCACAAAAAACGGCCAACCAAATAGAAACGAAAAGCCCAGTTATAATGAATGTCGTTAAATCGAGCGGAGCATCATTGATAGAACCTTTAGGGCTATATCCAATAATTAGTATCGCTATCCATACAATCGCTATTTTTACAAAAAAATACGTTCGGTAAGCAAAATTCTCCATCAGCCCCCCCCTATCCAAACACTGAAAAGCCCCAACGAGCACCTCGTCGGGGAGACAGTTTTATTGTTTTAGCTACGCCTTCCCCTACACAACAGCGAAAGAAACAGCAAGACAAACAGGATACGGCCGTTTCCACTGTTAATTTCGTGAACCATTCGATAATTCTCCCTAGTCCCGTATTTTTGTAAATTTATTGATCTACACTTTTCCCCTCTTTCCCATCATTGTCTTCTCCATTGTAACGCAATATACCCGAATGCATCCGATATAGGAAAACAGGAGCAACACAGAAGAGAAAATGATTCGCAATACACTGAAAGAAGAATAATAGCTGTTAGTAATCGCGAGAAGCCATTTTTTCATACCCTGATTTTTACAAACCTCTTTCATAAGCTCCGATTTTTCTTAATCTATATTATAATGGTATCCGGTAGGTACCTCTCTACTCAAAGTTTAGAAAGCATAGAGGTGACAAGGATGGAAATGACTAAATGCATTCTTTGCGGCAAGGTTTTTGGATCCGCAGGGAAAAAAGCCTGTTCTTCATGCAGAAAAGAAATGGATACCCTTTACGAAAAGGCACGGAATTATTTAAGGGATCATCCTAAAGAAGAGCTTGACGCCCAAAAATTAGCGGTCGTTATGGATGTGGACCCGCAGTGGATTCGCCTCTTAATTGAGGAGGGGCGGTTTGTTAAAGATCATCCTGCAGATGACAGCAAAGAGGATTTAAAGGATGACAGCGCTGAGCTCTCCGATGAAAGAAAAAAACAGCGTCTGCTGGAAGAGTTCCAAAAAACAGTGACAAAACCAAGC
>JAGPAO010000183.1 GCA_018063805.1 Synergistaceae bacterium
GTTCGCGTCAAGAAAGAGAACCTGCCAAGAAAAAGAAACGCTCCTTTCTGAAAACTTTATTGATGTTCTTCTTTTTTATATTTTTTTCTGCGGGAGCTTTTATCGCAATAGCCGTCACGCTTTTGCTACATCAAATAAAAGATGAGATTCCGCCCATAGAGGAAATTCTTCGATACCAACCCAATCTGACCTCTATTGTTTACGACAGAAACCAGCGAGAAATTGCCCGTTTGTTTCAGGAAAACAGGACGTGGGTTCCTTTGAAAGATATTTCTCCGTGGCTTGTTAAAGCGGTTTTAGCGGCGGAAGACGGGAATTTTTACGAGCACCCGGGGATTCGCGTCTCCTCCATTATCCGTGCGGCATGGGTTGATTTCACTAAAAAAGGGGTCCGCCAAGGGGGCAGCACGATCACGCAGCAGCTGGCGCGGAATTTGTTTTTAACCAGAGAACAGACGATCAAAAGGAAAGCACGTGAGGCTCTGCTCTCCATCCGCCTGGAAAATATTTACACTAAAGATCAAATTCTTGAAATGTATTTAAACACTTTCTATCTTGGACACGGCAATTACGGAATAGGAGCCGCAACGCAGGGGTATTTCGGCAAACAGGCCGACGCACTGACGCTTCCGGAGGCATCTATGATCGCCGGGCTTATTGCCGCACCGGAAGCCTATACGCCGCTCCGGCATCCAAAGGCAGCGAAGACAAGACAGACATACGTCCTCCGCCGTATGGTTGATTTGGACATGATCTCGTATCAAGAGGGACAAGACGCGGTCAATACAGAACTCGTCTATAGAAAGCAGCAAAAACGAGCGACCTTTCAGATAAAAGATGCCCCTTATTTTGTCTCGCATATCCTCTTTAAACACCTATTGCCGCAATACGGCGCGGATACGGTTTACCGCGGAGGTCTCAGAATCCGCACGACCATCGATCTTGATCTCCAACAGAAGGCAGAGGAAGTTGTCTCAAAATTGCCCTACGAGGGGGCGCTGGTAGCCCTGGATCCCAATACGGGAGAAATTCTTGCCCTTGTGGGCGGACGCAATTTCGATCAGAGTAAATTTAACCGTGCGACGCAGGCTTTCCGACAACCCGGATCCGCCTTCAAACCCATTGTCTACGCAACGGCAATGGAGAACGGCTACCGCCCCATCGACCGAATGCTGGACGCCCCGTTGAATTTTGCAAACGGGTGGTCCCCCAAAAACAGCAATATGAAATACGCGGGAGAAGTCACGCTGATACAGGCATTGGCGCAGTCAATCAATACCATTGTCGTGCGGCTCGCTCAAGTTGTAGGGATTACAAACGTCAAAGCGGTCGCTCAAAAAATGGGAATATCCACCCCATACATGCCGGATGACCTCTCCCTCGCCCTCGGAACGGCAAGCGTTACGCCTCTTGAAATGGCCGTAGCTTACAGCTGTTTTGCCAATAACGGAGAACAGGTGAAACCGTACGGTATTTTGGAGATCACCGACAGCAATGGAAAGGTTCTGGAGCAAAACGGTCCTGAGCTTGTTCGTGCCATCACGCCCGAAACAGCGGTTACCATTCGGTCCATGCTGACACAAGCCGTCAATTGGGGCACGGGAACGAGGGCGCGTGTTAAAGATTATCAGACCTTCGGAAAAACAGGAACGACAAACGATTGGACGGATGCGTGGTTTGCCGGCGGGGTGCCGGGACTCGTCACCGTCGTGTATATCGGTAACGATAACCACACAAAACTCGGCAACCGAATCTTCGGAGGTACGATGGCCGCCCCCGCTTGGAATTCGTTCGTAACAGAAGCCGTAAAAAAACTGGGGACACCCAAAACCTTTACCATCCCCCCGGAAACGCGCGTCGAATCGGTGCGCGTCTGCCGTCAGACAGGCTTTAAAGCGTCCGGAAGCTGCCCATCCGTTGAGATTTTCCTCCCTGTGGGGCAGGCACCGGATGCCGTCTGTCCGTGGCATGGAGGGAACAGAGACGTGGCGTTGGCGGATCCCAATGCGCCGCAGTTGATCCTTGCTCCCGATGACGACGCAGCCAGAGGAACCTACGCCTTACGCCCCGTGGCTCCGCAGACCGAAAGCAGCGGAGATCAAAAAACCACCGAGGAAGTTCCTGTTAAACGTCCGGCGGTGCAGGATGCCACTCCGCCGAAACCGAACGAAACACCGTATAAGTTTGACCCAACACCGGCGGCTGAAATTGAGAAAAAATATCAGGACTTGCTGAAGAAATATAACATCAACGACTGATACAACTAACTGATCTCAAAGGGCCAAGAGGCAGGGATGGCTATTTTTCTAAAGAAGAGAAGGGCATAACGGTCTGTCATCCCGGAGATAAAATCGATCGTTTCTTGCGCGGATTTTCCCAAATCCGCGCAATGTTCAAATAGAGTACTCAGGACATGATCCACTTTAGGTCCATCCTTCATGATGACATCGGACGCATAAACGGACGAATAGAGAAATCTTCTCAGCGATTCTATCTGCTCCAAATAAGGCTCGCTAAATCGAATCTGCCCCTCTTTACTGTGAGCGATCAAATCCATCACCAGAGAGTTCACCCTTTGACTGTGCCGTTCTCCAAATAAACTCAAAATATCGGGAGGAATATTTTCTCTGGTTATTATTTTTGCGGTCAACGCATCGTCTAAATCATGGTTTAAATAAGCGATGGAATCAGAGACCCTCAAAATCCACGCCTCCACACTGGATGGATCGGCAAGGTCAAACCCTTTGTGGATATTGACCTGTCCCTTTGAGTGCTGGATGATCCCCTGACGAACCTCCCACGTGAGGTTTAACCCCTCTCCGTCTCTTTCTAAAACCTCGACAACACGCAAACTTTGCACTGCATGGTGAAAACCACCCAACCCATTTTTCTTTGCCAAAGCATCAAGGGATCGCTCCCCCATATGCCCAAAGGGAGTGTGCCCCAAATCATGACCGAGAGCGATGGCCTCTGTAAGGTCCTCGTTCACCCGCAAAGCCCTCGCAATGGTGCGAGCAATTTGTGACACCTCAAGGGTGTGCGTCAAGCGCGTTCTGGGGTGATCCCCCTCCGGAAAGAGAAGCACCTGCGTTTTATGCTTCAATCGACGAAAGGATTTACTGTGCAAAATACGATCCCGATCCCGCTGAAAGCAGGTGCGCAGAGAGCATTGCTGCTCTTCGCGCTCCCTGCCCCTGCTTTTTACAGCCAGACAAGCCCAAGGGGATAAAAAGTCTATCTCCCTTTTTTCGTACTCTTCCCGTAAAGATAGTGAGGACAAGTTAAGCAATCAGCCCCATCGCGCTGTGCGCAGCAGAAAGCCTCGCCACCGGGACTCTGAAGGGAGAGCAGCTGACATAATTCATTTGTAAAGAATTACAGAAGGCAATGCTGGATGCATCCCCCCCGTGCTCTCCGCAAATACCTATTTTAATGGACGGGCGCGCCTTGCGTCCTTTTTCCGCTGCAATGCGCATCAATGCTCCCACACCCTCTCGATCCAAGGTGCTAAAGGGATTAACGGAGAGAATCCCCTCTTGAACATAGACCCCCAAGAACTTATTTTCCGCATCATCACGAGAATAGCCAAACGTTGTCTGCGTCAAATCATTCGTCCCGAAGCTGAAGAAATCCGCAAATTCCGCAATTTGATCGGCTATCAGTGCGGCACGCGGCAGTTCGATCATGGTTCCCACCTGATAATAAACCTCTATATTTTCAGCAGCCATCGTCTTTTTAGCCTGTTCATTCGCCATACTTCTGAGACGTACCATCTCCTCCCGGAGATCCACAAGGGGCATCATGATATCGGGAGAAACTTTGATCCCACGGCG
>JAGPAO010000184.1 GCA_018063805.1 Synergistaceae bacterium
TGATCATCTGTGGCGCGGCGGAATTTGCGGGGACACCTCCATGCCCTATGAACCTCTCGTTGCCCCCACCGACAGCCCTTTTTGGAAGGAACGCAACGAGCCGGAGCATTGCGAACTTCGGGGCGATACGATAGAGGCGATTATCGCCGTTACCGCCGACGGAGTGGAAAAAGCCCCCACAGCCGATAAAAAACGAGAGGTTTTGTACCGAGCTCTTGCCGAGCGTTTTTGCGCTTTGATGGAAGAGAAAGCGCCCGTTTGGGAGAAGGGGCCGAACCCCGGTTTTCGCCCCGTTCGATGGAGCGATTTTGGCGTATTAGTCCCTTCCAGAACCTCTTATGCCCCCCTTGAAGAGGCGTTTGAGGCGTTGAAGATTCCCGCTGTTTTTGCCGGGAATCAATCGTATTTTTCGCGCGGAGAGGTGCTCGATTTAGTCAACTTTTTGCGGATGCTCGAAGATCCGAGGCAGGAGCTTTCCCTTGCCGGATGGATCGCCTCCCCCTTTTCCGGACTGCCGCCGCATGGTGCCGTTGAGCTGTTATCGGAATCTAAAGCCGCGAAAATGCCCCTGTGGGAACTTTTTGATAGGAAATACCCCGAAGCCATGCTTCATATCGATATTCTGCGCCGGAGGGCCCTTCTGGAAAGTCCCTCCTCGGCTCTCAGTGCCCTTCTTGAATCCCCCTCATGGCTGCGCACCTTTCGCGGTGATGCGCGAAGGCGTGCCTTCGCCAACATTCGGCGAGGCGTGGAGATTGCGCGCGAGTATGAGGCCGCAATGGGCAACAGCCTTTCCGGCTGTGCGGATTATCTAGCCGCGGAACTGGCGCGCTCCGGCACACAGCAAGATCCCGATATTTTTGACGCAAATGCCGATGTCGTGCGCGTGATGACGATCCACGCCTCAAAGGGGCTGGAGTTCCCCATTGTCGCGGTCGTAGGGCTGGAGAAGAAGATTAGCAGAAACAATACCTCGCGCACAGATCCGTCATTGCACTGCGGGGTGACGCTGTCCTCCATTCCGGAGAGCTTTTCCCCTTTTGAAGGGGGTGAAGATCTCCCCGTCGTCAGCAAACTATGGCATGCCTATCTGGAAAAGGATGAGGAAATTCAGGAGCAACAGCGGCTTTTTTATGTTGCTGTCACACGTGCGCAGGATCGGTTGATTCTTTGCGGACTGGCAAAGAGCGCATCGGAAGAGGATGAAATGGATGCGAAGAACACCCTTTTAAGCTGGTTTTTGGATGCCAATAGGCAGCGAAGCCGCCCCTTTCCCGTGACACTCTTGGAGGTTGGGGAAGAAGGAGTTGAAAAGGGTACCGCGCGTACGGAACACTCGGATACCACGCCGCAGATTTTGGCTCTTCCTAAGCAAGAGCCTGCGTCGCTTGCTCGTCTGTCCGCCTCTGCTTACTCGTTATTGCGTTGGTGTCCGCGGGCGTATCGATTGCGCTACAGGCAGGGGCGCGAACTGGTATGGGAATTGCCGGATGGCGATGGGTATGGAGGGGCTGATTTAGGCAACCTTGCCCACTATGTTCTGGAACGGTGGGATTTTGATGCCTCAAGTCTCGATAAATGGCTTCCGGACGCATCCGCCAAGGAGGATGTGGAATCGTTGATTCGCACCGTTCCGCTTTTTCTGCGTGCAGAGTACAAAAGTTCTCGTTCAAGAAAGATCTTGAAGGAGTGGCTGGCGCTCTTTGCCGCATCCTCGGAATCAGCGGTGTTGCGTTCTCAGCTTGCGGCGGGGACGTTAAATAGGGAGGTTCCCTTTCGGGTGAAGGCCGACCGAGTGACGCTGGTGGGGTCCATGGATCTTTGCTGGCAGGAGAAGGGCATCCACATCCGAGACTGGAAGATTACGGCAGAAAACAGCGCGCCCCATGAATTATACGAGCGGCAGCTGCTTTTTTACGGTGCGGTGTGCCATCTTGCAGCGCCGGGAAATGTCGCAGACCTCGGATTGATCTACTTACGTCCCGGTTCCTTTGAGGGCGGTGTGGATTGGCTGAACCCCGCAGGCGAAACTGACTGGGAAGAGGTGAAGGGGGATATTTTATCCGCTGCTCAAGAGGCAACGGGGGGTTTAGAACCCAATCTATCGCGCTGCTCGCGTTGCCCTTGGCGCAAGACCTGTAATCCGCCCAAATAAAAAGAACCCCACTGAAGAATCTCTTCAGTGGGGTTCTTCAAATCACGGTTATTTTCCCAAGAAATTGATGAACCAGGTGATGTTAGGAACCGCCACGAGGTCAATCAGCACCGCTCCGGAAAGAGGGACGATGAGGAACGCCTTGTGGGATAAAACCTTGTACTTTTCGCATACGGCTCCCATGTTGGCCACGGCGTTGGGCGTGGCTCCAAGTCCGTGCCCCGCAAAACCGGCACACATGACGGCTGCGTCGTAATTCTTCCCAAGTGCGGGGAACAAAATAAAGATGGCGATCAAAATAATGGCAATGACCTGTAATATCAGGATAATCAAGAGCGGTCCCGCAAGATCATACAATTCCCAAATCCTAAGCGTCATCATCGCCATGGTCAGGAAAACGCCGATGGAGACATCCGCCATCAACTCAACGGCACGATCATTAATTTGAATGAGTTTGGCATGGTCGTTAATATTGCGGAATAAGACGGCAATAAACATGGCACCGACGTAACCGGGAAGGACAAATGCCAACAGCTCTTTTATTTTAGTTGAAACAACGCCTCCCAAAACCATAATCACCAGAACAAGCGCGAGCATGTTGAGGAATTCCTTGCTGGTAAAAAATCCGTCCGCATTTTCATCGTGCGCCGTTTTTTTGTAGATCGCCTCATCACTGGCTTTTATTTCCAATTTATTCTTTTTGATCAGGTAGAAAGCGATAGGGCCTCCTATAAATCCGCCGGCCATCAGGCCAAAGGTAGCAGAGGCAATGGCGACCGTTTTCGCACCGACAACGCCCAAGCCCTCTGCAACGGGACCGAAAGCGGCAGCGGCCCCATGGCCTCCTTCAAGGGAAACGGCACCTGCCATGACGCCGAACATGGGGTGGATCCCCAACAAATAAGCCAATCCGGATCCAAATGCGTTCTGAAAGATCGCGAGACCCCAACAGCAGAAAAGATAAACGATAAGAGCGCTGCCTCCCCGTTTTAGCGAGCTTAAGCTTCCGCCGATACCGACCGTGGTAAAAAAAGCAATCATCAATGGAGTTTGGAGAGAGGTTGTAAATTTTATGGCGGAGCCTCCGCTATGATGCATGATTAAAAGGATAAAGGACATAAGAAGTCCGCCGATAACGGGCGCAGGAATGCAATACTTATCCAGGAAAGCAATTTTTTTTCGAAGGGTATAACCTGTCATTAAGAGCAGCAGTGCAATGGCTGTAGTCCAAAGGGCATCAAATTCAATAAAGCCTTCCGCCGGGTTCCAATTCATAGAATAACCTCCTTTTTTTATGTGTTCTTGTTGCAAGTGTCGCAACATTCCCATTGAATTCATTGTATTTTAAATGTTCGCGAGAAGCAATGCTTTTATTTTTAAAAAGAGCGTTTTTGGAAACCAGATGAGCGTTAGGAGATTCAGTGCAGGAGAATCCATGCAAACAGTGAGGTTTTTGTGTTCAGGGCGGTGTGTAACACACCGCCCTCCGGTTCATTAAAAATTATTGCAGGCGATCTCGAAGTAGGCCTGTCCGTGCAAGCAGGCGGGGCATTCTTTTAAGGCATCTTTTCCTTTGTAAACATAGCCGCAGTGGGTGCATTTCCATTCCACTGCTTCTGTTCGGTGAAAAACC
>JAGPAO010000002.1 GCA_018063805.1 Synergistaceae bacterium
GGCAAGGGCGGTATGATCCGGCACGTCACTTATCCTGATAATTTCATGTCCGAAATGGAAACCACGATCTCTCAGATCGCCAGCATGGCGGATGATCCTCTCATGAAGGTCGTCGTAGTCAATCAGGGAGTCCCCGGAACCACGGAGGCCTTCCGCCGCATTAAGGAAAAGCGCCCCGATATTCTCTGCTTCTCCGGCGAAGCGCATGAAGACCCCAACGTCATCTCCTCCGTAGCAGACCTCAATGTCAATGCGGACTTTATCTCCCGCGGCTACCTTATCCCATTGGCGGCAAAAAAGTTGGGCGCAAAAACGTTTGTGCACATTTCCTTCCCTCGTCATATGAGTTATGAAACATTGGGACGCCGCCGCGCCATTATGGAGCAGGCTTGCAAAGACCTCGGCATTAAATTCGTCTTTGAAACCGCCCCCGACCCAACAAGCGACGTTGGCGTTGCCGGTGCACAGCAGTTTATTTTAGAGAAAGTCCCCGCCTGGATTCAGAAATACGGCAAGGATACCGCGTTCTTCTGCACCAATGACGCACAGACCGAGCCGTTGCTCCGCCAGATCGCAAAATACGGCGGTTATTTTGTCGAGGCAGACCTACCCTCCCCGCTCATGGGGTATCCGGGTGCCCTCGGCATCACCATCCCCAAAAACGAAGCAGGAAACTTCCCCGCCATTCTAAAAACAGTGGAAAAAGCGGTCATTAAGGCCGGCGGCAAGGGACGCATGGGAACATGGGCTTACTCATACGGCTTCACCACGACGGCAGGGCTTGGGGAATTTGGCAAGCGCATCGTTGAAGGGAAAGCTAAGCTCTCCGATCGTAAAGCACTCCTCGCAAGCTACGGGAAGTATTCTCCCGGAGCCGCTTGGAACGGCAATAGCTACTACGATTCCAAAACGGGCGTAAAAATGAAGGGATTCTACCTCATCTACCAGGATACGTATATCTTTGGCAAGGGGTATTTGGGCATGACCAAGGTCACCGTTCCTGAAAAGTATCTGAAAATAAAAATGAAGGCCGGCAAATAAAGCGTCTTCCTTTCTATAATAGCCTCAGGGCGGGAATCGAAAGATTCCCGCCCTGCTGGTGAATTTTTTACCCCCTCAGGGGACTATCTTGATAACACCCTTCGGTGTTTAAGAATGAGGTGATGCGCGTGTCCGAGAATGTCCCGCTCCTACAGGTTCAAGCAGTCGGAAAGGAATATTTTGGAAACCGCGTACTTGAAGAAGTAAACTTTACGCTAAATCGCGGAGAAATACTGGGATTAGTAGGAGAAAACGGGGCCGGAAAATCGACTCTGATGAATATTCTCTTCGGAATGCCGGTTATAGAACAAACAGGGGGGTTTGAGGGAAAGGTTATCCTTGATGGTAAAGATGTCCACTTCAAAACACCCTTTGACGCATTGGACGCAGGGATCGGAATGGTGCACCAAGAATTCTCTCTGATTCCCGGATTTTCCGCGACAGAAAATATCCTGCTGAACCGCGAACCAACCCGCTATAACTTTTTAGTCGAGGCTTTCGGTGAGCGCCTGGAGACGCTGGATCGAACGGTAATGCGGGCAAGGGCGGAGAAAGCCATCGGAACTCTGGGATTTTCCATTGATCCCAATACTCTGATCAGTGAAATGCCCGTCGGGCACAAACAGTTTACGGAAATAGCGCGAGAAATTGACCGAACACAGACAAAGTTGCTTTTTTTGGATGAACCAACTGCTGTATTAACCGAGTCAGAGGCTGTTATTCTCATCTCTGCCCTTCGAAACCTGGCGAAAATGGGAATTTCAATTATCTTTATCTCCCACCGCCTACAGGAGATCATCGATCTCTGCGATAAGCTGATCGTACTTCGCGATGGCCGTGTTGTAAAAGAGGCCACGCCATCGGAAGCCGATGTCTTCCAAATCGCAAGTTGGATGGTCGGGCGCAATGTCGACGCCACTAAAACTGAGAAAAAAACGCGCACACTCTCCAAAGAGATAGCGCTGGATGTTCAAAACCTCTGGGTCGATATGCCCGGAGAAACGGTTCGCAACGTCTCCTTACAGGTACACAAAGGAGAGATATTTGGGATCGGCGGCCTGGCGGGGCAAGGGAAACTCGGCGTTGCCAACGGAATTATGGGGCTGTTTCCCGCAGGTGGAAATGTAAATCTCAACGGTCATCCCACCCGTCTGAACGCCCCGTCCTATGCTCTCTCTCAAGGAATGTCTTTTGTATCCGAAGATCGGCGCGGGGTGGGACTCTTGCTTGAAGAGCCGATTGACTGGAACATCGCCTTTACCGCAATGCAATCACAGGGTAAGTTTTTAAAAAAATATCTCGGTGGGTTGATTGAATGGCGCGACGATAAAAGCATGGAGGAATCGGCAAAGAAATACATCGATGCCCTCGAAATTCGCTGTGTGGGACCGAAGCAGCGAGCGATAGAGCTCTCGGGAGGCAACCAGCAAAAAATTTGCCTCGCCAAAGCTTTTGTGGTGGAACCGGAACTCCTGTTTGTCTCCGAACCCACAAGGGGCATTGACGTAGGAGCCAAAAAGCTCGTGCTCGATACGTTAAAAAGAGTCAACGAAGAACAGGGAACCACTATTATTATCACCTCGTCAGAGTTGGAGGAACTTCGCTCCGTCTGCGACCGCATCGCCATTGTCGATGAAGGGTGCGTCAGCGGAATTTTAGAGGGCAGTGCCCCCGCCGAAGAATTCGGATTGCTCATGATGGGTAAAACGCCGCTCTGCGAAACAGGAGGTCCTAACGAATGAACGACACGTTAAAAAAATTCATAGAAAATGCGGGGTGGCCTCGGGTCATCATCGGTCTTTTTCTCGCGTCTCTTTTTGTCGTCGCACCCTTTGTCAACGTACGCGTTGACACATCCCTCTCCGACACACTCGTACGAGTGGGGATGAATGGAGTCTTGGTGCTCGCCATGGTTCCCATGGTGCAATCCGGATGCGGATTAAACTTCGGGCTGCCGCTTGGAATTATTGCCGGCTTACTGGGAGCCGTGACCTCTCTTGAACTGCAGCTCAAAGGCGGTCTGGGCTTTCTGGCAGCCATGGGAATGGCAATCCCTCTTGCGGCCCTCTTCGGCTATGCGTACGGTAAGGTATTAAATCGCGTCAAAGGAGACGAGATGATGATCGCGACCTACGTCGGCTTCTCATCCGTCGCCGCAATGTGCATGGGGTGGCTGTTGCTCCCCTACACCAACCCCGTTATGATCTGGGGATACGGCGGTTCCGGACTCCGAACGACGATCAGCGTTGAGGGGTACTGGTTGCATATTTTAAGTGACTTTATGTCCGTACAAATTGGAGAGTCATTTTACTTCCCCACGGGAATGTTTCTCTTTTTAGGGGTCATGATCGCGCTCGTATGGGCCTTCTTCCGAACCAAGCTGGGGACAGCTGTCACCGCGGTCGGGTCCAATCCGGAATTTGCAAGGGCGTCCGGTATTGACGTCAACAAAATGCGCACGGTCTCGGTCATGTTATCCACTGTTCTGGGTGCCATCGGTATTCTCATCTACCAGCAAAGTTTTGGATTCATCCAGCTCTACCTTGGCCCTCTGTATATGGCATTTCCTGCGGTTGCCGCTATTCTTCTCGGCGGGGCCTCCGTTAATAAAGCTTCTATGGTCAACGTCATCGTCGGAGCCTTTCTCTTTCAAGGAATATTGACGATGACGCCCTCAGTCATCAACAGCTTGATTCAGACCGATATGTCCGAAGTCATACGCATCGTCGTGAGTAACGGTATGATCCTATACGCCCTCACGAGAAAATTGCAGGTGAAACGATAATGGCTGCACAGACAGAAAACCGTGGTTTTGCGCGTTTTAAACGCCTTCTGCTGGCAAACGCTGTCCCTTTGATCTTCATCATTCTCTCGGTCGGCGGCATTCCCCTCTCCGGTTTTTCCGGAAACTACCTTGTACAGGAGATGCTGACACGGCTTGCCAGAAACTCCTTCCTGGTTCTCTCCCTTCTTATTCCCATTATGGCGGGGATGGGGCTCAACTTCGGAATGGTGCTTGGGGCCATGGCGGGGCAGATCGGGTTGATCTTTATCACGGATTGGGCCATTGTCGGGCTTCCCGGGCTTATGTTGGCCGCGTTGATCGGCCTTCCCATTGCTATTACACTGGGGTGCATCTGCGGGGTTGTTTTGAACCGAGCTAAGGGCAGAGAGATGGTCACCTCCTACATCCTGGGATTCTTCATCAACGGTATCTACCAATTTATTGTGCTCTACACAATGGGCAACCTTCTCCCCATCAAAAACCCGGCGCTGGTTCTCTCTCGTGGATTTGGCATTCGCAACGCCATTAACCTCACAGGCGTCCGTCATGCCCTTGACAATACCCTCCCCCTGTCCTTTGATATTGGCGGCGGAAACATCAGCATCCCCGTTGGCACATTTCTGCTCATCGGGCTTTTTTGCCTCTTCATCGTCTGGTTTCGCAAAACCAAACTGGGACAGGATATGAAAGCGCTGGGCCAGGATATGTCCGTCGCTGATTCCGCCGGTATTCCCGTTGAACGAACGCGTATCATTGCTATCGTCATCTCTACCGTTCTTGCCTGCTTTGGACAGATCATCTTTTTGCAGAACATCGGGACGATGAACACCTACAACAGCCACGATCAAGCGGGGATGTTCGCCATTGCGGCGCTTCTCATCGGAGGTGCCACTGTCTCAAAAGCCGGCATTGCCAACGTCTTCGTCGGGGTTATGCTCTTTCACATGATGTTCATCATCTCCCCAATGGCAGGGAAAGAATTGATCGGACAGGCGATGCTTGGGGAGTACTTCAGGGTCTTTGTCTCCTACGGCGTTATCGCTCTTGCCCTGGTGCTCCATGCGTGGAAGCGTCAATCCGATAAAGACAGAGCCAGAAGAAATCTCCGAGGGGAGCAATAGCCGATGAAATCCAAAACACATAGCAAACGCACATTCATTCGGATCGGACTTTTCATCGCCCTCGTCGGATTTGGATTCTTCCTCTACAACATCGGGATGGAACACCAAGTTTTATTGGATAATAAAACGGTGACGGTGGATGGTAAAAGCATGGAGGAAATCCCCTACGCACGGCTGACGATAGACAATAACACAGAAGAGCCGATTGAGTTTGAAGCGGGGGATCGCGATATTACAAAACTTGTCGGCCGCAGCCACAAGCTCAAACTGGAAATTTTGGAAGAGGATTTGGAAACCGTCACCAAAACGGTTGAGCGAGATCTGCCGCTAGGCACGACGCCTTCTGTGATGATTTCGCTGCCTGCCATTCTGGCGGAAGCGGAGAACATTACAATCCCGCTGCCAACGGAAGCAGAAAATGAAAAAGCCGCAGAGGATGCCAGTGCAGCTGAGGATGCAGCAGAAAAAGCGCAGGAAGCAAGCGAGGTCCCTTCTACCAATCCGTAACCTTACGCCGCAAGTAGTAATAAGCGGCCGTTAAAGGCTTGTTTTATTCGATCGCAAGCGAGCCATCGCTTGCGATCTGTTTTTTGATAAAAACAGACAATATCGTCATCGTGCCGATAGAAAAAATAGATTAGAATAGGGACAGCGATATAAAAATTCGTTACGAATGCTATTCAAGAACAGGATGATAGAACGATGCTGATAGACATGCACCTCCACTCTGCTGAATACTCACCCGACAGCGATTTACAAATAGTTGACGCCATTGTGCGTGCCAAACAGCTTGGCCTTGATGGCCTGTGTGTGACAGACCATGGAGCTGAACAAGCCATGCGTAAGGATGCAAAACGGCTATCCGAAAAACATCAATTCCTTATCTTAGTGGGAGCTGAAATAACGAGCCTTGAGGGGGATCTGCTGCTCTACAACTGCCCTAATCTCCCCAAAAACATAAAACACCCGCCGTGTGCAGAAGTTATTGCGTTAGCGACCGCTCTTGGAGGTATTGTGGTTCCGGCGCACCCTTTCCGCTGGTGCGGGCTCGGCATCGGCACGCTGGTTGAAAGTGTGCCGGGTATCTCAGGCATTGAAACTTTTAACGGAAAGGCCTCTTTAAGCGAAAACAGCAGAGCCTTATCCGTCGCAAAAAAACGCAACCTCGCATCCATCGGCGGCAGCGATGCCCATGATCTCTCTTCAATGGGCACCTGTGCGACGCACTTTGCCATTCCTATCCGCAACGAGTCAGATCTTGCCGAAGCTATTTTAAAACGTGCTTGCAACGCCGTCATTTGGAACGGAAAAGAATACGAAGATGCAGAAAGGCATGTCCTCTGATGACTCAGAGTATCGCTCAAAAACAGATTGCCTCCGCTCGCACCCTGTGCGACGCACTTGAAAGCATCGCCTTTAGTGAAAATATCATTTATAACCCCTTAATGTATGCGCGCCGCGCATTCGAAGAATATGTAACGCGCTACGGCAACAGCACAAAGCGCGTTGTTTTCTTAGGAATGAACCCCGGGCCATGGGGAATGGCGCAAACGGGAGTACCCTTTGGGGAGATAAATACCGTCAGGGATTGGCTCTCCATAACCGCCCCTATCGGGGTGCCCGAGACGATCCACCCCAAACGCCCCGTGTTGGGATACAAATGCACGCGAAGCGAAGTCAGCGGAGAACGCTTATGGGGGCTTTTCAAAGAGCGTTACAAACAAGCGGATGCCTTTTTTGCCGATCACTTTGTTATAAACTACTGCCCGCTGCTCTTCATCGCTCCCTCGGGAAAAGACAACAACGGAGCCCGCAATATCACGCCGGACAAGCTCAAAACCGAGGAAAAAACAGCTCTTTACGATGCGTGCGACGGGCACTTAAGGGATGTCATCCGGGCGCTCTCTCCTGAATTTCTCGTGGGCGTCGGCAATTTTGCCGCAGAGAGAGCGGCCGATGCTTTAAGCCGTGACGTAAAGATAACAAAGATTCTCCACCCAAGCCCAGCAAATCCACGGAGCAACGGCGGAAACTGGGGTAAAATTGCAGAACAACAACTGGTTGAAGCCGGCGTGTGGGGTTCTCAATACGCTCTCTTAGGATAAGGAAAAAGGAAATGAAATGACGTTTTTTTGAGGTGAATGCTGATGGCCGAAACATTCGTTGCAGAGGAAGACAAGATCATTATCCGAGCGGGACACTCCCCGCTATGGTTCATTCCCGGAATCATCACATTCGGAATGATTCTATTGCCCTCTTTGATAGCGATTGTCTTTGCTGTCGTCTCAGATAATCCATCCAAAAACATGGTCCAAGGACTTATCGCACTCTTTTTTGTCATCCTTTGGCTCGCTTTTTCCACCCGGTTTTCAAGTTTTTTTCTTCTCATCTTTGGAATCGCCAACACCATCACCTTTGATTTTCCGAATCAATGCGTCTATCGCAAGGGCTTCTTCCTCACAAAAAAAATAGCGAATCTGTCACAAATCGACGATATTGTGCGCGTGGATCGCAGCGCTTGGATCTTCAAAAAAGCGTATTACAAGATCGTGATGCATGAAAATCGTTTCGGCACAGGCATACGGATTACAAAGTTGTACACACCGTCCGACCCCGGGCTAGCCGAATTTGAACAGGAAATTCTGCCCCAAATAATCAAACGCCGAATCAGAGTCCCCATTCAAAAGAGCTCCGTTTCGAGCTCACAAAAAAACTTCTTCCGCAAAGAAGGGGATTGTTACATAAAAAAATTTCGTACAAGTTTAGTTATCGTCAGCATTCTCCTGACTTACATGCTGTCGTTTCTCCTTTCGCTTTTAATACCCGATGAATCGATGACGCAGGATCACGTTTTTCTTTATCTGCTGCTGTTGGTAAATACATTCCTCTTCCTGACACTGCTGTTCCTCCCTCGGAAAATAATCATCGACACAGGAGCAAGAATGATATCCCGCTACACCGTCCTTGGGTTCCGGCGCAAAACAGCCTCTTTTGATAGGGTTAAGGAAATCTGCGTCATCCGCGCCAACTATGATTCCTGGTTCTTTAACAGCACAGAAATTTGCCTGAGTATCTCCGGATTGAAAAGACCCATGCCCATTGCAACGCAGGTTTTACCCCAAAAGCTTGATACCCTCGCCGATGAATTGCCCACTCTATTGGGAAAGTCTCTGCCGTTTGTATACCTGGATGCCAACAAAACCAGCCCCTTAACCCTGTTTGGCATAGACCCCAGAGGGAAAAGTTAAAACTCATTAAGATAGATTATAGGGAAAATCCGATAGACTCTGACAACCCGGAGATTTTATGATATACTTTTACACCTATTATATTTCGGAAATTAAAGGAGGGATGACGCAATGTACGCTTTTTCATGACGCTTGAACATTATGCACGGGGTGCATTACTGTGGTAAGTTTTTTATAGAAAAAGATGTTTTACATGCGGAGGTCCCTTTAGTTTCTGAATTAACCTATCAGACTCCCTAAAACATCTTTTTCCACTGTAGCAATTAACCCGTGAAGCGGTAAGACATACTTCTGTATGTCTTTGTTTGTTTGCTTGCTTGCTTGCTTGCTTGTGAAGAAAAGAAAAAGGAGTTTGATTAAAGATGAAAAGATTTATGTTTACGTTGATGTTGTGCCTGTTTATCACTATTCCAGTGTATGCGGCAGAGAAAAAAGTCCCCGTTATTCGTATGGCTTATGGTATGACAACGCATCAGCAAGGCTTTACCATCACCCTTCAAAAAGCTGAGGAGTTCAAGGATTTTGGCGTATACTTCAAGCCCGTTGTAGAAAAAGAAAAATACGATCTCTATAGGGGAAAAGAGCGAATCGCACGATTCGACATTATTGTAACAAAGAGTGGAGCAGAAGCGGCGTCACTTTTTGCCCAAGGTCACCTTGATCTTACAACCAATTCATTTCCGGCAATGCTATCCGCAATTGATAACGGCACACCGATTAAGGTATTAGCACCCATTCAAGCCGACGGTATTGCGATGGTTGGACGTATCGACTCTCCTGTAAAAGATTGGGATTCTCTCATGGCGTTTATCAAGGAAGCGAAGATGCCTGTCAAATTAGGTTATCATTCGCCAACCAGCGCCCCGAAAATTCTTATTGAAGCGGCTCTTTTTGAAGCAGGTTTGCGACTTACAGGTGACGCGAACGCGACGAAAAAAGAAGCTGACGTTCTCCTTGTGGACCTGAAAAGTGTTGCGAACTTCAATCCTGCTCTTACCTCTGGACAGGTTGATTTTTGGGTGGCTCCCGCCCCAACCCCGCAAGTGGCGGTTTTGAAAAAACAGGGAAAAATGATTTTAGATCTTAAAACCCTTCCCCCTGCAGGAAAATGGGATCATTTTCCCTGTTGCGTAACAGCCGCGCATGTCAACATAATTGAGAAGTATCCGGAAGTTCTCAAAGCCTATATGGAGTTGCTGACGAAATCCAGCGAGTGGTGTAACGCACACAAAGAAGAAGCAGATAAACTTTCCGCTGTATGGTTTGGCGTTCCAGTCGAGGCGACCAGGATGTCCCAGATGACATTCTCAACAGACCCCAATGAAAAATGGTTTCGTAACGCCTCCCTGTATCCCGACATGCTGAACAAGATGAAACAGTTTAAAAATCACCTTAAGGGTAAAAAATTGGAAGAGAGTAAAGACCTCGTCTTCGACTTCCGTTTTGTTAAATAGTAAACCTCAACCTATGGAAGATAGAAAATGAACAGATACTTTTACCAAGGTACTTTGCCGTTGGTTGCCCCATTTCTATTTCTAATATTTTGGCATTACTCGTCTTTGCGGGTAGACAACCCTGTCGTATTGCCGCAAATCAGAGACGTAGTGTCGATATTGTTCCGTCCTACAGAGGATCTTTTGAATATGGGTTCCTTGATTAGGAATGTGTCCGTTAGTTTTATCCGTGTATTTGGAGGGTATTTTATAGCTGTTGCTATTGCCCTCCCACTAGGTCTTGCTATGGGGTACTGGAGTAAGCTCCATCGGATGCTGAGTTTACTAATAGGCATCTTTCGCCCTATACCTCCGTTATCCTGGATTCCACTCGTCTTGGCTTGGTTTGGTGTCGCCAGCCTGGCAACAGTTATCGGAATCGAGGAAGGAGCATGGTATCCCTTTTTCAGTAACATCAAACTTTCTATGCTGTTCATCATTTTTATCGGAGCTTTTTTCCCCATTCTGGTAAATACCATAGGAGGTGTTCAAAGCGTTAGAGAGACGTTGATTGACGCAGCGAAAGTATTGGGGGCGTCTCAATATCAAATACTACGCTACGTTGTTCTTCCTTATGCTGCACCACAGGTTTTTACAGGCCTTAGGGTTGGCCTTGGTGTAGCGTGGATGTGTCTGGTTTCCGCTGAAATGATGCCCGGCAGTATTTCTGGAGTCGGTTACCTAATAACACACGCTTATACCGTCGCGCAGACGGATATCGTGATTGCCGGGATGATCACCATTGGTGTGACGGGTGTCTTGATTGATACGGTATTCGTATTGATTGAGCACCGCGCCTTCCAGTGGCAAAAACTCTACAGGTGATGATGTGACGAATAATAATTTGCTTGAAACTCAAGGATTGAACAAAACATTCACGACAGACAAAGGAGAAAACGTCGATGCGCTCTATGACGTTAACCTTGTAGTAAAGCCAAATGAGTTTGTCTGTATTGTAGGTCCGTCTGGATGCGGAAAATCTACACTTCTGCGGATATTGGCAGGTCTGGAAGCACCTTCTAGTGGGAGAGTTCTTCTAAAAGGTACTGAAATAACCGGGCCGGGACGTGAGCGAGGCATGGTTTTTCAGGAATATTCTTTGATGCCATGGCGTAATGTTGAGGAAAACATCTGGATGGGACCTCAGCTTTTCGGTAAATCAAAAGACGATTGCAGAGCAATTGCCAGGAAGTATATAGAACTAGTTAAGCTGAATGGTTTTGAGCGAGCCCTGCCACATGAGCTTTCTGGAGGAATGAGGCAGCGTGTGGCAATTGCCCGTGCTCTAGCAAACGATCCAGAAATTTTGTTGATGGATGAACCGTTTGGTGCTCTGGATTCTTATACAAGGATTATCCTGCAAAAAGAACTGCTTAAAATTTGGCAGGCGAATCGAAAAACGGTTTTGTTCATAACGCACAGCGTTGATGAAGCGGTTTTTTTAGCTGACCGCGTTGTCGTCATGTCGGCACGCCCAGGTAAGGTTGTGCTGGAGGAATTCTTGGATATTCCTCACCCGAGAAAAAGAGATAACCCTCTTTACGCCAAAACTCTGGAAAAAATTTTGGAACTTCTGGAGAACGAACAGTCGTGAGCAAGGTACCATGCTTTGAAAGGAGAATGTAGTATGCACAATATAGACGCAATGCTGGATAAAATGCGAGATGAGAGCCTGGAAGCAGCGGTTGTTATCAAAGAAGCTAAAGACGTAGGCCAACGGGTACTGGGAACCTATTGCGTATTTACTCCCGTCGAGATCATTCGTGCTACTGGTGCCTGGGCGGTCTCTCTTTGCAGCAAGAAAGCCGATCCGATCCCAGCCGCAGAGGAGCATCTACCCCGCAATCTCTGCCCCTTGATTAAGGCCAGTTACGGTTATGCCTATACGGATACATGCCCATATTTTTTTCTGTCCGACGCGGTAATAGGGGAGACAACCTGCGACGGCAAGAAAAAGATGTACGAGTATCTTAACCGAATCAAGCCTGTTCATGTTATGCAGCTTCCTCAGACCTTGGATGATTCCGCTATTTTCCAATGGCGCGAATCCGTTTTAAAAATGTCGACCTGGCTGGAAGAGTTTTATGGCATAAAAATAACGGAGGATAATCTTTCCAAAGCCATTCGCGAGGGCAATGCGGAAAGAAAAGCGCTGAACGAATTCTTCGCCCTGTCAAAACTTGATCCGGCTCCCGTAACAGGATTGGAAATAATGATGGTCTCCGATTGGACGAGGCTAATCTATGATCCGAATGAAATTGTACGTCGATTGCATGAACTGACAAATGCGATTCGTGAGAATTATGAGAACGGAGAGCGCAGAACCGCAGCAGATCGCAAGAGAATTCTGGTTACAGGCTGCCCGCTCGGCAAGGCAGTAGAAAAGACCATTGTCGCAATCGAAGAAAATGGCGGGACCGTCGTGTGTTACGACAACTGCGGCCATTACAAGGGGACGTTGGAGATGGTGGACGAAACCCAAGACCCACTCGAGGCGATTGCGGACAAATACATGCATACAGCGTGTTCGGTAATCAGCCCCAATGATCGGCGCATGAATATTCTCTCGCGATTTGCTGACGAATATCAAATCGACGGCGTTGTCGACATCGTATTACAGGCCTGTCATACCTATGCGATTGAGACCATGAGAGTACGGGAAACGATGAATAATAAGGGGAATATCCCCTATATCTCCATCGAAACCGATTACTACCAAGGCGACACAGAACAGCTCTCGACAAGAATGGGCGCGTTCATGGAAATGATGAGTTAGGGAAGATGGATATTTTGACAGCAGGATTGGACATCGGTTCTGTTGGCGTCAAGGCCGTTTTAATGAAGAATGGACAGATAGTATCCACTGTTTTAATGCCTACCGGATGGAATCCTGGGGATAGCGGAGAAAAAGCAATGCATCAGTTATTCGATGTGGCAGGGATTCATCAGGAGGATGTGACCTATACCATTGCTACGGGTTACGGGCGAAAGGCATTCAAAAGAGCAAACAAGTATATTACTGAAATAACGTGCCATGCGATTGGAGCAAGATATCTCTTTCCAGAAGTAAATGCAATTCTTGATATCGGGGGACAAGACAGCAAGGCGATTCGCCTTGGCGAGGCAGGAGAAATCCTGGACTTTCTTATGAACGATAAATGTGCGGCAGGAACCGGAAGATTTTTAGAATCGATGGCAATTTTGCTGGAATACGAATTCAAGGATTTCAGCGAATTGCCGTGCGGCATAGAGCCTCACCGCATATCAAGTATGTGTACTGTCTTTGCGGAAAGCGAGGTCATCGGCCTTCTAGCGAAGGGTATCGACAAGCAATCTATCGCACTCGGTCTATTGGATTCAATTGCCTCCAGAGCCGAAGGAATGATTAAAAGACTCGGTGGAAACGGCCCCATTGTCTTTACCGGAGGTTTGTCAAAGAGTAAAAATCTAGTTGCATTTCTTGAAAAAAGACTCACGCGAACGGTCCTCTGCAGTGAAATGTCTCAGTTTGCCGGGGCAATTGGTGCCGCATTGCTCGGCGAATAGGCATGACATAAGCTCCAAGAACATGAAAATAAAAATGTTTAGAGGTGGAGAAATGACATAAACACTAACGTGATGCACCGTAGTACCGAACGACCCAGATTCATAAGGAGAGATTTTCAGTGATAACGGAAAACAGCGGTAACAATCAAGGCTTCCTTCTGCGGGTACATGAGATTTCTAAAAAATACGGTAACGTTAAGGCGTTGCAGAGGGTTTCTCTTGATATTTTTTCAGGCGAGATTATTGCGCTTGTCGGAGATAACGGAGCGGGAAAATCTACATTGTTCAAGTGTCTTTCAGGCACAATTTACCCTGATAAAGGTTTTATCGAAATCGTCGGAAAACGTTTTACCGGATTGACTCCCAAAGAATCCGTTTCCTGCGGTATTTCTGCCGTTTATCAGGATTTAGCCTTGGTCGAAGAACTTGATGTGGCAACCAATATATTCCTGGGAATGGAGCCTCTTTTACTAAAGTTGGTTGTCGACCGCAAGCGTATGTACAGAGATGCCGTCTCAGTGTTGGAGAAGCTGGAGATAAATTTGCCCTCCGTCCACGTTAAAATGAAAAAACTATCGGGGGGGCAGCGTCAAGCGGTGGCTATAGCCCGCGCCGTAGTTCGGAGCTCTCATTCAAACACTAAAGGGTTGATTATTTTTGACGAACCCACTGCGGCTATGGGAGCGCGCGAAAGTACAGCGGTTCTGAAGATCCTGTCTGACCTCCGAGGCCAAGGTTACGCCCTGCTCTGCATCTCTCACAATATTCCTCAGATTTTTGACCTTTCCGACCGCATTTGCGTTATGAGGTCCGGGAAAATCATCTGGATTGGAGATAAGTCCGCGACATCCGTAGGAGAAATTCTTTCCCTGGTTTCGGGAGTGTCTGTCAATGCTTAGGTGGGGACAAACTTTCTGGGTTGCCGTAAGTCTTGCCGTTTTCGTGCTGCTGTTTTCTGTCTGGTCGCCATATTTTGCCAACTTGGATAATATGCTCAACATCCTCGACCAAAGTAGTATCAACGTTATTGCTGCTATAGGTATGACGCTAGTCATTGCCTCCGCAGGCATCGATCTATCGGTAGGGTCCGTAGTCGCAGCCACAGGAGTTGTTATGGCAACGCTTTTGAAAGAAGGTTCCCTCCCGTTTCCAGCTATAGCCGCAGGGCTGGCTTTCGGTGGACTAATCGGTGCCTTCAACGCCTTGTTGGTCGTCAAAATCAGGGTCACTCCTTTCATGGCAACGCTGACAACGATGAATCTGGCTGGAGGTGCTACGCTCATTTTCACTCAGGGTATTCCGATATACGGTTTTTCCCAGGCGTTCGCCTGGATCGGCAGAGGAAGGCCCGGCGGGGTTCCCGTTTCGATCTGGATTGCTATCGTTGTTTTTCTTGCTGGCTTCTGCATTGTGCGCTTTACCCGTCTTGGATTGTATGCTTTGGCTCTGGGCAGTAACGAGGAAGCGCTTTGGCGTGTCGGAGTTTCCACGGCATCTTACAAAGGAGCGTTGTACGTGCTCTCCGGCATATGCGCAGCCGCGGCTTCCGTCATTTTGACCGCCAAATTAAACAGCGCGGAGCCATTGGCCGGCACAATGATTGAGATGAACGCTATTGCCACTGTGATTTTGGGGGGTACAGACATCAGGGGAGGCCGGGCAAACATGGCAGGCACGCTCCTGGCAGGGCTGTTGATGGGAGTATTGGCGAACGGGTTGGTGCTTGTAGGAATTTCTTCCTATTATCAGCAATTCACAGTGGGTGTCATCATCCTGGTTGCCGTAGTCATCTCGGAAATGAAAAGAAAATAAAAGGATGTAAGGAGACAAAAAAAACTTGGTGCTTTACCCGGCTCCCATCAAAAATACTCAGTCTATCTGGGCTTGTAATCGGATAGAAAAACGTGAAAGGAAAGTGTTTATAATGATGAAAAAGTATATCGCTCGAACCGTGTTAACAGCTCTTCTTTTCTGCCTGGCTTTTCCGGCCCTAGCAGCAGACTTGAACCCAATGGTCTTGAAATCCATTAGAATCGTCGAATCTCAGCTGGGAGATATCTCCAAAATTAAAAAAGATAAAAAGATCGGCGTACTGGTTATTACTCTGGCTAACCCTTATTGGGCGGAGATGAAAAAACGCTATGAGGAATGGGCTCCCCAAATGGGTGTTACGGTGGAAATTCTCGCGGCTCCCACGGAAGGTGACCTAAAGTCGCAGTTGGACACCTTGGAAACAATGGTCGCGAAAGATTACGATGCAATTATCGTAACACCTATGGATCCGTTTAACTTGATTCCTGGTATTTTAAAAGCCAATAAAAAAGGCATTCCCATTATTTGTTCGGGACCAACCGTAGACAGCAAAGCGTTGACAGATGCCGGCGGGCATCTGAATGGTTGGATTAGTGCCACATTTCTGGATCAGGGGCGCCTTGCGGCGGAAGACATGGTTAAAAAACTCGGCAAATCCGGTGGGGACGTGGCAATCATCGAGGGCATACCGGGCGCGGGACAGAGTGAGGCTCGCAAAAAGGGCGCAAGCGATATTTTTAAAAATGCTCCCGGAGTTTCACTTGTTTCTGTCCAACCCGGAAAATGGAACCGTAACCTGGCGTTTGACATAACCACCAACCTAATCAAAGCCAACCCCAAGCTGAGGGGTCTCTACTGCGCCAACGATGTAATGGCCCTGGCCGCTGCCGATGCTCTTCTGGCTGCGGGGAAAAGTGAAGGCGTTCTGATATATGGGACAGATTTTATTCCGGAAGCCCAAAAAGCGATACGTGAAAAAAAACTCCAGGGTTCTACGACATTCTCTCAGGCAGCATGGACACGCGGTGCCCTTATCTTTGCGGTGAAACTGGCATCCAAGGTGAATGACCTGCCCAAACAGTTGGACATTCCTATCATATTGGCAACTTTCGACAACATCTCAGATTTTAAAGGCTGGAAGTAATAAATGAGCCCGGTCAATCATTTGGGTAATAGAAGGATCGGAATTCTGCTTTGTGATACGGACAATCCTTTTTGGCAGGCAAAGATTGAACAATACCGGAACTTGGCGGATTCGTTCGGGTTTGATGTTGAGTTTAGGGCCGCAAGGAACGCGAACGATACAGAAGAGCAGCGCAGTGAATTGCTCCGCATAGCGGAGGAAAACTACGATGCCGTCATTATTAACCCCTTGACAGCTGACAATCTGCTTTCCGTTTTGAGCGAACTGCCCTTTCCCGCGTTCGACGTGGGACCCAAATGCGACCCTAAAAAGACGACCGGGCTCAGGAATTATTTTCCCGTCTTTGTGGCGGACTTTGAGGAACAGGGATTTCTGGCTGGAGAGGCTCTGACATCGGCCTTAGAGCCCACTGATGAAGCTTGGGCACTGATTATAGGCGGCTTCTTCGATGCCCGTCACTCCTCTTTGCGTTGCCGTGGCGCTTTTAAGGCGTTTCGCAAAGTTTTTACGCAGGAACACATCATTACAATCTATGCGAACTTCAACCGTTACGATGCTCGAAAAGCTGTGAAAGCTCTCGTGCCCAAGCTGGATATCCGGGCTGTTTTCTGCGCCAATGATCTGATGGCTTTGGGTGCGAGCGATGTTTTGGCGGAAAGTGCTTCCGGCTCTTCGGTACCAGTGGGTGGAGTGGATGCGATTCCTGAAGCGCTGGATGCCCTGAAAGACGGCAGGTTATTTTGCACGGTAAGCCTGTCCCATGAAGAAGTAGTGAGCGGCGTTTATCGTGCCGTTACCAATTGGTTTGATGGCATCCTTCCCTCTGGAAACCCCATCGCGCATTCTGCTTTAATAAGGAGGCCTTAAAAATAGCTTTAAACAATAGCGAGCTCTCCTTTAGAATATCGGATCATCAGTAAAAAGTCGCTAAAAATCAGGGGATAACCAACCGAATATCTGTAAACCATCAAAATGTGATGTGCAATTCAAAAAGAGTGCGGGCAAAACACCCGCCCGCACGAACCTATGCCTCCTGGCTATTCAATAATACGGCAATCGGCTTGGGTATCTCCGGTGAGCAGAGGGGCATGCCGATCATAACGCAGGTTTTATCCCAAAAGCTTGATACCCTCGCCGATGAATTGCCCGCGCTATTGGGAAAACCACTGCCGTTTGTATACCTGGACGCCAACAAAACCAGCCCCTTTGTCTTGTTGGGCATCGATCCGGAGCGACGGAAAGAATCCACAGGAGAAGCTGCAGGGAAGATGGATGAAAGACCACGAGCAAAAAAACAGGTAAAATAGGCTGGTGGAGTATACTATTTTAATGGGCAAGATTACGCCGTTAAAATTCAGCCATGAGTTACTATTTAAGAATAATCTTAGAATGAGGTGCGAAATGGAAATCAGAAGAGCAGAAATGAAAGATCTCGAGGGCGTGATGGCTCTGCACAAACAATACCACGTGGACTCCATTAACCCTGCGGATAAACCGGACGGTTTTGTAACCACGAACTTCACACCGGAGCAGCTCCAAGCCCTTGTGGAAAAGGAGCGGGGAATCACGATCGCAAAAGACGGCGAGCGGGTTATTTGTTACGCAATGGCCGCCTCATGGCAGTTCTGGTCTGAATGGCCTTTCTTTGTCCATATGATCCAGCAGCTTCCGGAACATTCCTTTGAGGGGCAGGTTTTAAGCACCGATAATTCATACCAATACGGCCCCATTTGTGTGGATAAACAATACCGAGGAAGCGGCGTGCTTCAGAAAGTTTTTGATGCGTCTCTTGACAGTATGGCGAGTCGTTTTCCCATCATGGTTACGTTCATCAACCAAATCAACCACCGCTCCTATGCGGCGCACACAAGGAAACTGAAGATGCATACCGTCTGCACGTTCCAATTCAACAACAATGATTACTATATGCTAGCGTGCCCGACGGTCCGAAAAAAGTGACCGTTTACGCCGGGGGGTAAATCAACTGCCCCCCTAGGGCGTGACTTCGCTCTCGTATTGCTCCGCCTCTTGTATAAACTTCTCTTCTTCCTTTTCCCAAAAACCGTCATCGATAAGTTCCGGTTTTTGAATGGTGTTTTTATCCAAACGACGAAGCGGCGCGGGGTCAGCTATTGCCTGATCCACTTTTTCGAGCAGCAGGCTGAAAAAAGGATTGGACGTCGTGCGGAAGAGAGAGTCCAAATTCACCATGAGAGCCCCCTGCTCCCCGCGGACGGCAATATTCCCCAAATTGACGCCGAACATTTTATAAGACCCCGGTTTGGGCGTCATGCCATAGAGTTCATCGTCCATGGGAAAGGGAATACTTACATGCGATAAGGAGAAAATATCCCGCGGATAGCGTATACCCAAATCTTTCGACCGCATTTGGGTTGCCCCGGCCTGTGTTGTAAAAAGTGCCGTTTCCACATCGTTTTGCGTTTTATTGGCGACCACAGCCACGCTATAAAGCCGAGGAGAAGGCGGAAGGATATTTTCCACGACGCTTCGAGAGACAGAGCGCATCAGCGGCGAGAAGAGGGAGACTTGATTGACATCAAATAAAATCAATTCGCTCTTATTGGACGGCAAGTGAGCGTAAAGGCCGTAAACAATGGCAGGCGTGCTGACGGTGTGGTCGATAACGGACTGAAACGTCACAACGGGGGGAAGTTCTTTCAAATAATCGGCTCGCCCCATTTTACGTATCTGCGATTGCAGCACACGCGTTAAACGCCACGACTGTACCGCTCCGTTAACAGGAAAGGAATTATACTTAAACGGGTTGAACTCGGGCAAAACTGAGAGCCATGCGGAACGCTCAAACGCAGGAAAATGAGCGGGGACTGCGGCTATTCCGGCAAAACGAGCAAAGCGGGTGATCCCCACCATGGGTGATATCAACATGACGCGGTCGACTTGCGGCAATGTTTTATCCTCCAGAGCGTCGAGCGCGTACTTCATCGCAAGCGCCCCTCCGTTAGAGAAACCGACAATATGGAGAGGTTTGCCCTTGTCCACAAGCTCCCTTGCCGAGCGCACGGCCAGGCGCGTGGCGGCCATCCAATCTTCCCACGTTGCATCCGTCAGCCCTGCAGGGACGGTGCCATGTCCTGGAAGCCGCAATCCCAGTGCCGCATAGCCGTTTTCTGCGTAACGATGCGCAATGTGCCGCAAGCTATAAGGAGCGTCCGTCAAACCATGAAGAAGAATAACGGTCCCCTTGATTTCACCTTGGGGATAAATCAGATATGAACGATTCCAATTCTCTTTAAAGTGCGGCGGATAGATCGGAGCCCCACTATAAAAGCGATTGCTTAATTCTTTTTCATCAGCCGTTAATTTATCTGTTACCTGCGCGCGCACATCTTGAAAGAGTTGTTCTTCCACCTCTAAATAACGTTTGAGGTTGGCCTCGTCTAATTCTTTAACGGAGAGCTCCTCAGGTATGTACGTATGCCACGGCTGAAGCGGCGTATGCCACGAGTCATAAGCACGCATCCCCCACCAGATCAAGACGAACAGCAAGAGATAGACCAATCCGTATTTCAGCATATTAAAAAGAAATTTTTTCATCACGACACGCCTTTTCTTTTTTATAGTGTGTTCTTCTCTGTTCTCTCTGAATTCTACCAGATATAACTTCTCATCTTGGGATGCTTTTATCTTAAATTATAAAGATACACCGTTTTGGGATTTTGGTCGAGAGGCTACAAATTCCACGCGGATTGTATGGGATCTTGACTTTTACCATCCAATTTGATTAACTTATCAATATAGTATTAGAAAAAATAAAAAAGGAAAGGATGGTATGCGTTTATTTCATTTTTTTCAGTTCAATCCAAGAATATTATTCTTATAGGACGGTGGATAAAAATGATACTATCAAGCATGGTCATAAAACCCATCCACTTTCGCAAATTCAGTGCCGTATTATTCGTACTTGCCGCACTGATAATCACAATGCACCCGATAATAGCATCGGCAGCAAATATTACAATAACCAAAGGAGTCGAAACAATTACGATTCCCTCCTACAATGCAGACGATACCCTCATCATCACAGGCAGTGCACTTGAAGCAGACGATTGGAATATATTAAAAGCTCTGACAACAAATTTTAAGCTCCGCATGGAAAACACTCAAACGGAAATACCGGAAAACGCGCTTGATAACTGCACCACGCTGACAGCCTTGGATCTGTCCGCACTTCCTGGTTTAAGAACCATAAAAAGGGGGGCATTCCAAGTCTGTATCTCCCTTACCCAAGCAAACCTATCCGGATGCAGTCAATTGGTTTCCATTGCCGAGGATGCGTTTTATCGATGCACAACCCTCACAACGCTCAACCTAAGTGGATGCACCGGGTTGCAATCCATCGGGGCAAACGTATTTCGTGACTGCGATAATCTTGCCCATGTGGATCTATCCCCATGCACCGGCTTACAAAGCATAGGGGTAGGTGCATTTCGAAGCTGTAACGCCCTTGCGGGTGTAACCTTGTCCGGATGCAGCAACCTGACCTCCATCGCGGATAACGCGTTCTACCAATGCACCGCCCTCACAACGCTAGACCTAAACGGATGCACCGGGTTGCTGTCCATCGGGGCAAACGCATTTTATGATTGCAATCTTCTTGCTCATGTAAACCTATCCCATTGCACCAGCTTACAAACCATTGGAGCAGGTGCATTTCAAAGCTGCAACGCCCTTGTGGATGTAACCTTGTCCGGATGCAGCAACCTGACCTCCATCGCGGATCGCGCGTTTTCCCAGAACACAGCCCTCAGGACAGTAGATTTAAGCGGATGCACCGGACTAAAATCCATCGGAGCAAATGCATTTCGTGATTGCGATTTTCTTACCCGTGTAAACCTATTCAATTGCACAAGCTTACAAACGATTGGAGCAAGTGCATTTCAGAACTGCAACGCCCTTACCGAAATACGGCTGAATCGTACCTCTCCACCCACTTTGGGAGCCGATATTTTCTGGCAATCCGGCAACATAAAGATCTATGTACCGAGTAGTCTTGTGGCAACCTACAAAAATGCTTGGCCGGATTACGAGGATAAGATCTTTGCGATGTCAAGCATCGCCGCACCGACAGCCACACCCTCAGGCGGTTCATATACCGGCCCACAGACTGTTGTTCTTGGATGCTCTACTGAGGGAGCGACTATTTATTACACGGTTGATGGCAGCAACCCCAGGGCCTCTTCCACCCGAAATACATATACCGCGGCGCTCACTATCCCCCTCGGCACAACGCTCAAGGCGTATGCTACAAAAGACGGTATAGGGGACAGCGATGTGCTCACTCAAACGTACACGCAAGTAGGTTTTGTCGCCGAACCGACAGCCACTCCGTCGGGAGGATCGTATACCGGCCCGCAGACTGTTGTTCTGGAGTGCCTGACTCCGGGCGCGGCGATTTACTACACGCTCGACGGCAGCAACCCCAGGGCCTCTTCCACCCGAAATACATATACCGCGGCGCTCACTATCCCCCTCGGCACAACGCTCAAGGCGTATGCCGCAAAAGACGGCTTGCAGGACAGCGAGGTACTGACACAAACATACACGCAAATGCAAACAAACTGCAACAGCAGTAGCGGCTGTAATAGTGGCGTTGCCGTTGTTGGTTTGGGGCTCGTGATCAGCTTGCTCGCTGTTTTGACGAAGAAACGACAGAACCGCAAGGCTTAATATCTTTGAGTGCAAAAGATCACAGAAAAAGCGAGTCCGTTTATCGGCGGACTCGCTTTTTCTGTGATCTTGAAAGAAACACTATTACGTTTTTATTTTTTCATGCCCGCTAACTCAGGCTTTTTTTGACGGCCTTCAGCGCCGTGTCCACCCATTTTTCAAGCTGATCGACGGCTAGATCGTATTTTTGAGCTGTTTCGGAGAAGCTTACTTTGCCCTTTAAAATATCCAAAACCATCTCCGTTTTTTGCTCCCCCGTCCAACGGAGGCTCGCTTCTTTTTTTGTGCTGTTATGACACGCACGGCTGTCAATCGCACGATTGGAAAGTTCATCCGCAATCGTGTTTTTTTCGCGCGGCACCCAAACCAGCTTAACGCGCACGCCTTCCATCTCTTTCCATGCGAGTGCGGCAAGCTCACGCAAATGCGGCACGTTGATCTTCCATTTTTTTGAAACCTGCTCGATCACCAAACGGCTGTCCCCACGGATCTCAATATCGGTAATTCCTCGTTTTTTGGCCTCTGTCAAAACACGAATCAGGGCCTCATACTCCGCCTCGTTGTTGGTTTTTTTCCCTAAATAGTCGTGCGATTCCCAGATGATGTTGCCATCGGAATCCAATATACAGGCTCCGGCACCCGCATCTCCCGGGTTCCCCCTTGAAGCTCCGTCAAAATATCCCAGATACAAACACACACACCTCCGTTGATGCAAACAGGCAGAAAAGACTATAGCACTGAATTAAAAAGTTCCTCCCACTCTCTTACGGCTGTCGCAGGATCAAAAAGGGGAAGAAAACGCTCCCGCATTACCTTCATATCCGCAGTCAATTGTTCGACATTCCAATCCTCGTAAAGATTGAGCAGCGATTCCGTCACTCGCTTGGGTTCCTGCCAAGCCGGGAAGTGCCCTCCTCGCTCGCCGTAGTAACAAGCAATCGCGTCGTCCAAATTGGCGGGGGTAACCAACCCAAACCAGTAGGCACTCACGGCGATCACGGGGCGATTACAGAGGATGCTTTCGATCACGCAGGTGGAACCGGAACAAACCACGTTCGATTCCGCAAACCACGGAGCGGGATCCGGCTGATACCCAACGGTACGGACATACCGCTCCCCCGCAGATATATTCGCCTTCAAAGCCGTTTTAGCAAAAAGCAAACGCCGCCACCCGCCTCCCACTGCCGTAATCCTCACCGAGGGAATTTTCTTGCGCAACAGGGGTGCATCTTCAAATACGGCGAGCAGACCGGGCGTTTTATACTTGGAAAGCCTCCCCATACACAGAATTGAAAAGGGATCCCTGGGCAAAACCGGTTTTAAGATCATGCAATCTTCCACAACCGCACGACGAATCTGCCGAACGGGCACAGAGGGATTCAAGGCGCTCATTTTTTCACAAAGAGAGCGCTCGGGGGAAACCCAAGCGGCGCTGAAAGACTCTATCTCCTTTAATCGACGCCCCTTTTTCTCTTTGTTCTGGGGGGGGTCCATAAAAATAGTGATGATCGGTGTCCCTGTGCGCTCGTGGATTTGCAGCGCAAGAGGAAAGGCGCGCCTGCTGTCGGAGATAAGTACATCCGGCGCAAAATCGCGCGCAAGCCCGAGAGCGGCAGAGCTCGTCACAAACGGAGAAACATACGACAGAACCTGAACCCCGTTCTCGCGAAAACGCGATTGATATCCATTAAACCCAAGCCAACGTCCAAGAATTCCCACTTCATGCCCCATTTTTTTAAAAGCAACCGCCATATGCAAATGATACGATGCGACGCCATCCAGAATAAAGCCCTCTGAACAAAAAAGAATCCTCAAACGTATCCCTCCTCATTTCTTTATCATAGCACAAAGGCTAAAGTTGCTATTTTGCTATATAATCGGTTGAGAAACTGAGGATGGAGGGATTTATACATGGATGTTATCATGAAGCGCGCCAGCATTAGAAAATACCTGCCTGATCCTGTGTCAGAAGAAGATCTCGATGGAATGATCCGGGCGGGGATGGCAGCACCATCAGCAAACAACCGCCAGCCATGGCATTTTATTATTATCACGGAAAGAACTCTTTTGGAAGCTATCCCCGGATTCCACCCCTACACGCGCATGCTGCTTACGGCACCAACCGCCATCGTGGTATGCAGTACCCTTAAGGAGTTGGAGGAAAACCCCTTTATGCCTCAGGACCTAGCTGCAGCAACGCAAAATATCCTGCTTGAAGCTACGGATCGAGGGCTGGGAAGTTGCTGGTGCGGCGTTTACCCAAAGGAATCGCTCCAAAATGCGCTATCGGAGTTGCTGGGGCTCCCCAAAACAGTGCTTCCGTTTTCGATCATCGCACTGGGAAAACCTGCGGAGACAAAAAATCCCAATAAACCGTATGATCCGCTCCGCATCCACAGAAACGGCTGGTAAAATGGCCGCTCACAAAAAAACGAATGCGGCCCGTATCTTGGATGGATTATCCATTTGTTATGAATTGCTTGAGTACCATCTGGATGAAGCGGATTTTTCTGCAGAAGCAGCGGCTCAATGCGTCAACCTCCCCCCCGAACAAGTGTTTAAGACGCTCGTCGTCCGGGGGGACAAAACGGGCGTCCTCATGGTTTGCCTGCCTGCCACTTCAGAGCTTAGCCCCAAAAAACTCGCCGCCGCATCCGCGAACAAACAGGTGGAAATGGTTCCGATTAAGGAAATCCAACCGCTTACAGGCTATATACGCGGGGGATGCTCGCCCATCGGCACAAAAAAAAAATACCCCGTTTACATTGATCAGAGTTGCGAAAAACTGGATCACATTGCCGTCAACGCAGGGCATCAAGGTGTTCTCTTTTTGATCAGCACAAAAGACCTCCTCGCGGCAACAGCCGGAGTTGTAGCGGATGTCTGCAAATGATACTATTTAGATTAACGGCATTTGTGCTATCATGACTGGCTGAACCGGAAGCGATCAGAGGAAAGAAGGCTGGGATTTGCGACTGTCCATCGTTTTAAAATTTCTCGGAGCCATCACCGGTATTGTTACCTTCTGGATGGTTTTCCCGCTTGGGTGGTCTCTTTTTACAGCAAGCAATGATGTATTTGCTCTTCTTGAATCTATGGGAATTGGGTTTTCCGTTGCGATTGCTCTTTATCTCTCCGGCTACAATGCGCGGTCAGAGGATATGGGAGGACGAGAGGCCTTTTTAGCGGTCACCCTTTCGTGGGTGATTGCATCCGCGATTGGCGCACTGCCCTATTGGATCCACGAATCCCTGCCGACTTATACGGATGCTTATTTTGAGGCTATGTCCGGTTTTACAACCACAGGCTCAACCGTCATGACCGATATTCAATCCGTCCCCAATGGCATCCTTCTATGGCGATCGATCACACATTGGCTTGGAGGAATGGGTATTATCGTGCTGACCTTGGCTGTCATGCCTCTTCTTGGGATCAGAAGTTCCCAGCTTTTTAACGCGGAATCTCCCGGCCCTATTAAAGAAAAACTAACTCCCCGTATCCAACAAACGGCGATGTTGCTCTGGGGAATCTATGTCGGCCTCTCCGCCCTCCTGATGCTACTGTTGCTTATAGGAGGAATGAGCTTTTTTGATTCCTTAACCCATGCTTTCGCCACCATTTCAACCTGTGGATTCTCTACTAAAAATGCAAGTGTCGGGCATTACGACAGCGCTTATTTTGATTGGGTGATCACGCTCTTCATGTTCTTGTCCGGAGCCAGTTTTGCGTTGCATTATAGAGTTTTGGTAGGGAAAAAAATCGGGCTCTTCTGGAAAGATCCAGAGTTTCGCTTTTACACCGTGATTGTGTCCATCGCATCCATCGTCATTGCTTTCTTTTTATTTTTCTCAAAAAACTACGGCTCATTGGCAGATGCTTTTCGCTTTGCAACCTTTCAAGTCGTCAGCATTATCACCACGACAGGTTTTGCGACTGCGGACTACGAACTTTGGCCCATGGGAACTCAAGCGATTATATTGCTATTAATGCTATTGGGTGGCTGCGCGGGCTCTACCAGCGGAGGGATTAAGCTAATTCGGGTGCTTGTCATCGGCAAACACAGCATGAGGGAATTCAGGACACTCCTTTCTTCGCGCATCGTACTCCCTCTGCGCATAGGCGACAATGTTGTGGAATTACCGGTCATCTCCTCCTGCATGGCCTTTCTCGGCATCTATCTGTCCATCTTAGTCGTTGCCTCTTTTCTTATTTCGCTCACAGGGGATGATCTGCTCACCTGTTTATCCTCCGTTATCACAACGTTAGGTAACACAGGTCCCGGCTTTCATGCCGTCGGCCCCTCACATAATTTTTCCGAACAGACACTTGCAGCCAAATGGATCTTCTCTTTTTGCATGCTCTGCGGGCGTTTGGAGCTGTACACCGTTCTCGTTCTTTTTTCTGCCCCTTTTTGGCAGGAAACGACCTTTCGTTTTACATCAAAGAAAGCCCCCATCATAGGGACAGGGAGGGATCATTAAATGCGCATCGTAATTATCGGAGCCGGCGAGATCGGCTTTGACGTTGCAAAGAGTTTGTCTCAAGACGGACACGATATTATCGTGGTGGAATCAGACCCAGATCGCGCCGCAAAAGTAGAAAACGAACTGGACGTCATGCTCATTCGCGGAAACGGCGCTCGCCCTCAAACGCTGGAGAGGGCAGGCATCAAAATTGGATCGCAGATTGACATGCTGATTGCCTGCACGAACCGAGACGAAGTCAATATTATTGCCTGCTGGATTGCTAAAAAAATGGGAGTTCCCCGCCTGCTTGCGCGTGCCGTTAGCCTTGAATTCACGGACTCCAACACGTGGAGACAGGATCTGGGTATCGAAATGATGGTCTCCCCGGAGCGCACTGTGGCAAAAGAAATAGGTGATTTGCTGGAGATTCGGAGCGCCGTGCATTCAACGGAAATCGCAGACGGAAGCGCGGGCATCTATGTCTTTCGCATTGCCCCCGGTTCCCCCGCATGCGGATCCACTCCCAAAGAGATCCGGTCTCGTTACCCCTCTCTCGTTATGGCTATGGTTTATGCCCAACGTGGAGACTGGGGTTTTTTACCCACCGCCGACAGCGTTTTGAAGGAGGGGGATCTCTGCTACGCCTTCTGTTACCGCGATCACATTCATGAAGTCGAAGAAATCTACCATGCAGGGCAGAGTCGAAGGATTAAACGCGTTTTCATCGTGGGAGGAGGCAAGGTGGGCTTCCAAACCGCCGATCTTCTCGGAAAGAGAATTCGCGGAATCGATATCCGTATCATTGATTTGAACCACGATAAATGCAAAAAACTGGCGACAGAATTACCCCGCACCACCGTATTATGGGGAGACGGTGCGGATGATGTTTTATTGTTGCAAGAGGGCATCGCAACCGCAGATGGTGTTGTCGCCGCAACGGATAACGATGAATTAAACCTTATCATCGCAGCTCAAGCCAAAATACTGGGGGCGGAGAAGAGTATCGCTGTCGTTCGAAGAAAAAACTACATCCGGTTGTCAAGCCATTTCCCCATAGATACCGTGGTAAGCCGCAACCAGGCGTTATCTGCGGCAATCATCGGCAGTGTACGCCACCCCGGAGACTCTCGGATATTCGCTGTGCTGGACCAGATCGGAGCGGAGACAATACGCCTCACCATCGGAGAAAAAAGCCCTGCTCTTGGTTTTACACTGACAGAACTGCCCTTACCCGTCGGCACCATTCTGGGGATCGTGGAGCGAGAGCAGAATGTTTTCATCCCAACGGGAGATACTCGCCTGCGTGTGGGGGACAAAGCCGTCCTCTTTGCCTCCATTGAAAACATGCCCCGGGCACTTGAAGTCATAGAAGGCACAGAAGAGTGAAGATTAAAATCGTCCTGAAATTCCTTGGTTTAGTAACCGCCAGCGTAGCCCTTTGGATGTTCATCCCTTTATTGTGGGCATACGTTTACGCAACCGGGGATGTGAAGCTCTTCTTTATTTCCGCATCCGCAGGCTTTGCCGTTGCAGGTTTGCTTTACACACTAGGGAGGAATGCATCCCTAAAAGAAATCGGCTCACGGGAAGCCTTTGCTGCCGTTACTTTTTCTTGGATTGCTGCCTCCGCAATCGGCACCTTTCCCTACTGGTTTGGGGGAACGCTTTCTTTTTCCGATGCATTCTTTGAAGCGATGTCCGGCTTTTCCAGTACAGGCGGCACCATGATCGTCAATCTTGAATCATGCACTCAAAGCCTCCTTCTATGGCGATCCCTGACACAATGGCTTGGTGGGATGGGGATTATTCTCTTGGCACTTGCGATCATCCCTATGGGCGGAAGCAGCCTTCAACTCTATCGAGCAGAAATACCGGGCCCCGTACAGGAACGTCTGACTCCACGCATCCAGCAAACGGCGCTTTTTTTATGGGGCGTTTATTTGACGCTTACCATTGCAGAGCTGCTGCTGCTATTGCTCTCCGGCCTAAGTTTTTTTGATGCACTGACTCATAGTTTTGCGACCATTTCCACAGGAGGTTTCTCCACTCATAGCGCAGGGATCGGCCATTTTAAAAGCGCTCAGGTTGAGTGGGTTATCACCCTTTTCATGTTCCTCTCAGGAACAAACTTTACCCTCTACTACCTTGCCCTTTCCAACAAACGGGTGAGCGCCTTTTTAGAAGATCCGGAGTTTCGCTTCTATGGATCCATTCTGTTTTTCGGCTCGCTGATTATCTTCGCCATACTCATGGCCTCAGGAAATAGAGATTCTATTCTTGATACCTTTTCTCACTCTTTATTTCAAATCGTAAGCGTCGTCACCACAACGGGATTTTTTACCGAGGATTACACACTATGGCCTCTGGCAACACAGTACATTCTTTTTATTCTAATGTTCAGCGGGGCGTGCGCCATCTCGACAGGAGGCGGCATCACTAACATACGAGTTCTGATTATTCTTCGCCACGCAAAAGCGGAGTTTAAACGATTGATCCATCCTCGCGCCATTGTCCCCGTTCGTCTGGGGAAAAGAACGATAGAGCCGCATGTTGTCTCATCCTGCTTTGCCTTTATTGTGGCCTATCTGACTCTGTGGATTCTGGCTGTCATCTTTGTTACCTCACAGGGAATAGACCTGACAATGTCCCTGTCGGGAGCTGCCGCAATGCTTGGGAATATCGGCCCGGCATTGGATGCCGTTGGCCCCGGCGGCAACTATGCGGCACATCCGGAAAGTGTAAAGTGGTGCTACTCTTTTCTAATGCTCTGCGGACGACTTGAAATCCACACCCCACTTATTCTCTTTCTCCCCTCTGTTTGGAAAAATTAGTCCAAACATCACATCTCCTTTTTATGAAGAATAAAACCTACCAGCGGATTTATGTATTATAATAAAAGAATATAGCGTCATGTTAACCATATATCGTATCGATTTTGAAAGGCGGGGATTTTACATGAAGTTACGCACTAAAATGTTGTTGGGCATATTAGGCACTGTGATGTTTATCTTCATTGCAGTCGGAATCGTCGTTGTTCGATCCAGCAATCAGTCGGCGCGCGCCTCCGCGGAGATCATCGCCGCTCGAAGCACGGGGGAAACAGCCGTGCAGATTTCAAAAAAGCTTGAGGCGTACAAACAAAAACTAGACGGCATTTCAATCGTCATCGAATCAATGAAGCGCGACGCAACCGCTCGGGCCAAGCTGACCTCATGGATGAAAAAGTTGCTCGACGGAATGCCGGGCGCAACATCCGCATGGATCGCTTTTGAACCCGACCAATTTGACGGCGCTGATGCTACCCTTGCCGGAAAACATGGCTTTGGCCCCAAGGGGCGAATGGTTATCAGCTACATGCGCTCCGGAAGCGGAATAACTCGCGTAACAGAGGGAATCGAAGATTATTTGGGGCTTGATTTTTATCGTTTACCGCTGACAAGCGGACAGCCGACACTTTTGGAACCCTACCCCTATACCTTCCCCTCGGGGGAAGAACATCTCCTGACAACTTTTGCCAGACCCATCCGCCTGAACGGAAAAGTAGTCGGCGTCATCGGAGTTGATGTCGATTTAAGCAGCATCACGGAATTGCTCACCGATGTATCCTCCTCACCCAACGCCTTCTCTTTTCTCCTTTCAAACCAGGGCGTTATCACGGGGGCGAAAGACCAGACACTGCTCAGCAAAAAAATCAGTGATTGGAAACCGGACAGCAAATCCCTTCCGCAGATTATGAACGCGATACAAAAAGGACAGACGTTTCAAGTGTACGAATTTTCACAAACGCTCGGAGAACGTATGCTTTTCAGCTACGCCCCTATCACGATAGAGGGTGTCAGCACCCCATGGAGTCTGTTTAATGCCACTCCGGAATCAGAAATTATGGCCGATGCAAACGCCCTCACGCGGCGTCTGCTCCTCTCATTCACCATCGGACTTTTCATTGTCGCAGGTATCCTCTACTTCATGATTCAGCGCGTAGTCTCACCGATTAAGGCTATCACAGAGAGAATCAATGCCTTCGCAACTCTTGATTTCAAGCGGGACTTGAGCAAACGCTGGCTTACCGAACTGAAGGATGAAGTTGGCGATATGGCGCGCAGCTTAAGAAATTTGCAGGAAAACTTAGTGACCATTCTCGTCGATCTCTCTGCAGAAACAAACACCTTCATGGACCGGGCACAAACATTGGCCTCCTTGTCCGAGGAAACCGTGGCTTCCACAGAGGAGGTAAAAGCCTCCGTCGATCAAGCAGCCGCTCTCTCCGAATCCAGCTCTGCGTCCCTGGAGCTCACGACTTCAGGCATTCAAGAGGTTGCCCATGCCGCAAGCATGACGGCAAACGCAGCGGAAGAGGGAGCCGAAGCAGCCACAAAAACCGCTTCTCTGGGCACTGCGGTTGCCTCTGAAGTGGAGCAAGTCGTCAACAAGATTAATAACGTAGGAACTAAATCTCACGATAGCGGAGAAAGCATCCGAAAAGTGGGGAATTCTGTCGCCGCTATAACAAACTTTATTTCTACCATCGCCAGTATTGCCGACCAAACGAACCTACTCGCTTTAAACGCAGCTATTGAAGCCGCCCGTGCTGGAGAAGCGGGGCGAGGCTTTGCCGTTGTCGCGGAAGAGGTCCGAAAACTCGCGGAAGAATCCAATGTTGCCGCAAGAGAAGTGGAAAAACTGATCGGCGCACTGCAAGGAGACACGAAATCAGCAGATCTCGTTATCGGTGAAATGAATCACATCTTAAAAGAAGCGGTGGAGATTGTGCGCCATGCTGAGGGTAAATTGGCAGAAAGCATGGGCCAAACAGACACACTCAACGGGATTATGCAAAATATGGCAGCCACGGCACAGCAGCAAGCGGCAGCAAGCACTGAGATGAGCCAATCCATAGGGCAAACCACAAACGACACGCAAGAAGTGATGGAGTCGCTCGATAATATCAAAAACGCAATGGAAGAAGCCGCTCAGGCCAGCGAAAGAGTGGCACAGGAAGCACAGGGCATGACACAAGGAGTGGACTCCTTGCGCCGGATTATTGAGCAGTTCGCCTTTGACGAAAAAGAAGACTCGAACGAACACCCCCATAAGCCATTTGCCGCTTTGCAACACGGTAGAAAGAGACTGTAATAACCCATAAGAAGAGGTGAGACGCTAAACCGTCTCACCTCTTCTTATGGGAAGCCGGGATACCTTTAATACCCTGTGACCGGCTTGCAATCCACACCCCGTTTATCCGTTGTCTTCCCTCTCTTTTAGAAATAGAAAATTAGCAAAAATTTAAATGCTAATCCTTCTTCTCATAAAAAAGAAAAAATAGCAAGTTTATGGATTATAATGAATGTAATACTACATATAAAGGGTAATAACAGATATTGAAAGGCGGCGAATTAAAAATGAAATTACGCGCAAAAATGTTGTTGGGAATTTTGGGTACCGTGATGTTCATCTTCATCGTAGTCGGTATTGTCGTCAGCAGATCCAGTAATCAATCAGCACGCGCCTCGGCCGAGATCATCGCGGAACGAAGCACACAAGAAACCGCTGTACAAATTTCCAAAAAACTTGAGGCATACAAGCAAAAACTGGACGGTATTTCCATTGCCATCGAAGGGATAAAACGGGATGTAAACTCTCGGGATAAACTGGCATCATGGGCGAAAGGCTTGTTGGAGGGGATACCGGATGCGACAGCTGTATGGATAGCCTTTGAACCCAACCTATTTGACGGTGCCGATGCCACCTTTGCAGGAAAGCAGGGCTTTGGCCCCAAGGGGCGAATGGTTGTTATATACACGCGCTCCGGCACCACTATTAGCCGCTTGGCAGAGGGCATAGAGGACGATCTGGCGCTTGATTTTTACCGTCTGCCGGTAACCAGCGGACAAGTGACTCTGTTGGAACCGTACCCCTTTACCTTCCCATCGGGGGAAGAGCATCTCTTGACAACCATTGGCAGACCAATACGCTTCAACGGGAAAGTAGCCGGCGTCATAGGAGTGGATATCGATTTAAAAAACATCACAGCACTGCTCACCAATGTATCCACCACTCCTAACTCTTTTTCGTTTCTGCTCTCAAACCAGGGTGTTATCACGGGAGCTCAAGATCCGTCACTGCTCGGTAAAAAAATAGGAGATTGGAAACCGGACAGCAAATCCCTTCCGCAGATTATGAACGCTATTCAGAAAGGGACGGGGTTCCAAAGCTACGAATTTTCACAGACTCTCGGAGAACGTATGCTCTTCAGCTACGCCCCCATCACGATAGAGGGTGTCAGCACCCCGTGGAGTCTGTTTAATGCCACTCCGGAATCAGAAATCATGGTCGATGCAAACGCCCTCACTCGGCGTCTGCTCCTCTCATTCACCATCGGACTTTTCATTATCGCAGGTATCCTCTATTTCATGATTCAGCGCGTGGTTTCACCAATTAAGTCCATCACAGAGAGAATCAATGCCTTCGCGACTCTTGATTTCAAGCGGGACATGAGTAAACGCTGGCTTACCGAACTGAAGGATGAAGTTGGCGATATGGCGCGCAGCTTAAGAAATTTGCAGGAAAACTTAGTTAACATTCTCGTCGATCTCTCCACAGAAACAAACACCTTCATGGACCGGGCACAAACGCTGGCCTCCTTATCCGAGAAAACCGTGGCATCCACAGAAGAGGTAAGAGCCTCCGTGGATCAAGCGGCCACTCTCTCCGAATCCAGCTCTGCGTCCTTGGAGCTCACAACCTCGGGTATTCAGGATGTGGCCCACGCCGCAAACATGACGGCACATGCCGCTGAAGAGGGAGCCGAAGCAGCTACAAAAACGGCCTCACTCAGCAATGCTGTCGCCTCTGAAGTGGGGGCGGTCGTTATCAAAATTGATAGAGTCGGCGTCCAATCCCAAAACAGTGGTGTCAACATCCGGAAAGTCGGCAACTCTGTCGCTGCTATCACCAATTTTGTCTCCACCATCGCCGGCATCGCCGATCAGACAAATTTACTGGCACTAAACGCCGCGATTGAGGCCGCCCGTGCCGGAGAAGCGGGGCGAGGCTTCGCCGTTGTCGCAGAAGAGGTCCGAAAACTCGCGGAAGAATCCAATGTTGCCGCAAGAGAAGTGGAAAAACTGATCGGCGCACTGCAAGGCGACACGAAATCCGCAGATCTCGTTATCGGCGAGATGAATCAAATTTTAAAAGAAGCGGTGGAGATTGTACGCCATGCTGAGGGTAAATTGGCAGAAAGTATGGGTCAAACAGACACCCTTAACGGGAT
>JAGPAO010000185.1 GCA_018063805.1 Synergistaceae bacterium
TCTCGGCAACTCGTCCTCCAAGTAAGATGCAGATTCGGTTCATCAGCTCTTGCTTGGAAATTAAGAAACGATCTTCCTCCGGAATCTGGAGCGTATACCCCAAAGCCTGATGGCCGCGAGGAATGATGGAAATTTTATGGACGGGATCGGAGCCCGGGATTAATCGAGCAACAAGCGCATGACCTGCTTCGTGAAAAGCGATAATTTCTTTTTCTTTTTTGGTGATAAGTCGGCTCTTACGTTCAGGCCCCGCCATGACTCGATCGATGGCCTCTTCAAACTCCGGCATTCCCACAAGTTCTTTTCCTCGACGTCCTGTTAGGAGTGCCGCTTCATTGACCAAATTCGCTAAATCAGCGCCCACAAAACCGGGAGTTCTCCTGGCGATAACGTCTAAATTCACCTCATCGCTTATTTTCTTACCCTTGATATGCGCTTTCAGAATGGCAAGCCGCCCGTTTACATCCGGCCGATCAACAACCACCTGTCTGTCAAAACGTCCGGGGCGCAACAGCGCGGGATCTAAAATATCGGGTCGGTTAGTTGCCGCCAAAAGAATGATCCCCGTTCCCGGTTCAAATCCATCCATCTCCACCAACAGCTGATTGAGGGTCTGCTCCCGTTCATCATGCCCCCCGCCGACACCGGCTCCGCGTTGGCGTCCCACGGCGTCAATTTCATCAATAAAGATGATACAGGGCTGATATTTTCGAGCCTGTTCAAAGAGATCGCGCACGCGAGCAGCTCCCACACCCACGAACATTTCAACAAAATCAGAACCGCTGATGCTGAAAAAAGGGACATCCGCTTCCCCTGCAACCGCTCTTGAAATTAAAGTTTTTCCTGTTCCCGGAGCTCCGAGAAGCAGAACACCGCGAGGGACATGAGCTCCCAACTTTGCAAATCTCCCCGGATCACGCAAAAATTCGACGACTTCGACCAATTCTTCCTTTGATTCATCGCAGCCGGCAACATCCTCAAACGTGACCTTGGGGCGATTATCCAGGAATAACTTTGCCTTGCTCTTGGCGAAGTTCATCACCTTGCTTCCGCCTCCCTGCATATTATGCAGGATAAAAAGTCCCACTCCAATCAGGAGAAGAGTAGGGATGAGCGAGGAGAGAAGTCCGCTCCACCAAGGCGCTTTCTCGGGAGGTAATACTTCAACCGCGACTCCCTTTGATACCAAAAGGGGCGCCAAATCACCCGCACCGACTACAAACGTCTGAAACTTTTTGCCGTCTTTCATTACCCCTTTGATCGTTCCGTTAAACTGGTCTGTGTCGATCGTAACGGTTTTCACATCTCCGGCTTCCACCAACCGCATAAATTCGCTGTAAACCATAGGTTTAACCTCTGGGGAATTTTGTGATGGTGAGAAAAAAACGTTCACCAAACTCACGACCAGCACTATCAGCACTAAATACATCCCAAGGTTCTTTGTTAATTTACCCAAGCGCGTTATTCCTCTCTTTCAGCATATCTCAAGAATAGTTTTTATTTACTGCGTGATATTGACAATGTGAATATCAGATAGATGCCTCCATACGCCGCCGCAATCCAAACCATACCCGACAACAAATTCATCAGGGATGGAAAATCCTACGTAATCAATACCCACCTCAACCTTGCGCCTATCCGGTTTATCAAGAAGGGCACAGGTTTTTAAGCTTGCGGGTTTTCTCCCTGTTAGCAAATTCTTCAAATAATACAGCGTCAACCCGGAATCCGCTATGTCCTCTACGATGATCACATTTTTGGATTCTATCTGCGAGTCCAAATCTTTGTTAATCTTGACTATTCCGCTGGATACGGAGGAATCACCGTAAGAGGATACGGACATAAAATCCATCCGAACGTCAACCTCAGGCCCTACTGCCCGAACGAGATCGGACATAAAAATAACGGCTCCTCTGAGAATGCCCACCATAATAACTTCTTTTCCCTTATACTCTTTTGCTATCTCAGATCCTATCTCTTCTATTCTCTTATCAATTTCACTTTTTGAAATCAGTATATTACCTAGTTCATAAGCCACCGACGCACACTCCTCTGGGATTAAATGATCGCACACTACTCCTCACGATGATAACATACTCACACTCCTCGGGAAAATTTTTCCATCCCATCGGAGTCCAATGCGTTTGATTCTGAAAAGAAAAGACAGGCCACTGCGCCCTAGCCCACCAAGGAACTTGAGTGCCGTCCGTTTCTTTTTGATGTATCTTAATATATTCCAAAACGGATGAAATTTCCAGCGGAGACTTTCCATCCCAAGGAATTTTAGCACTTAGATCACCGAAATAGGAAACATTTCCCTTTTTTACCACCATTTCGATAGACCATCTTCCCCATTCAACCGTTTGGGTTCCTTTTAATAAAGGGATAGGAATCTGCTGTTTGGGAGGGGGGATAAAATCACCTCTATCCATCCATGCAATTTTTTTATTGCAACCGCAAACTTCAATCGTCCCGCTCCATTGAAAGCGCCAGCGATTGGAGTGACGTATCAAGTGACACAGTTGTCTCGTTCTTGACTTGTCCAAAGAGGGAAGTTGCAGATTTCTTCCCTGCACGCGCAGAGCCTCCGTAAGATCTTCCTCTGTGAGGGTTCGTGATAATGCCGTATCCCAACACCAGAGAGAAACATCAGGCGCGCGCGATAACCAGCGCAACAAATCATCTATTTTCCCCTCTTGTTTTTCACTGACCGACTGCGCTATTTCTGATAGATTAAGCAATTGCGCGTCCATATTTGGGTTTAATTGCTCCCTAAGCCACGGAAGCAACTCATGGCGAATGCGGTTTCTCGTATAGATTGTGTCATTATTGGTCTCATCCTCACGCCAATTCATTTTATATTCAATTAAAATACGGCGTAATTCTTGACGGCGAAAGCTGATAACAGGCCTGATAATATTCCCGCGAACACCGCGGATTCCGATTAATCCGCGTAAACCGGTGCCTCTAGACAGATTCATCAGAGACGTTTCCACCACATCATCTGCTGTATGCCCCGTTGCGACGTGGGCACAGCCCTCTTGAATTCGGATTCTCTCTAAAAAAGAATACCGAATCCGACGCCCCGCCATTTCCAAAGATTCGCCTGATAACTTTTTATCGGGGACATTTTCCCTCTCAATATACACGGTTATTCCATTCTTATTGCAAAACTCTCTCACAAAGAACGCATCTTGTTGTGAGGAGCCTCGCCTTATATCATGATCCAAATGCGCAACGACTAGTTTGCCGCGAAAAAAACGCATTAGCAAGCAGAGCATAGCCATAGAATCCCCTCCGCCCGATACCGCGGCGACAATCCCTTTTGAGTCCCACCACCCCTGTTTTTTTCCTATTTCCACAAGACGAAGTTCAAGATCATTTATATTCGTTTTCATATATTATTTCTCCTCAAAAAGACGAGCTTGAAGTATAGTACCACTATGACGGCTTATTATTAAACCACTGATAAAAATATTACCCATAAGGAGGATTCAGATCAGATGAAAGTAGTCATTGTCGGCGGTGTGGCATGCGGTGCAAAGACAGCGGCCAGGCTGGCTCGCATATGCCCCGAAGCGGAAATCACAATGTTGGAGCGAGGGCAGGATTTAAGCTATTCGAATTGCGGTTTTCCCTTTTATATAGGAGGAGAGGTAGCAAATGCCTCAGCATTAACCCATATGGGATTTGGTGCCGCGCGGGATGCGGATTACTTTGAAAAATATTCTTTTACGCACGCCCTTACACGAC
>JAGPAO010000054.1 GCA_018063805.1 Synergistaceae bacterium
AAAGGGAATCACGAATAAAAATTTGACAAAAGCCAAAAGCTCCTGTAGAATTCCTTCCTGTCGGGTGATTAGTTCAGAGGTAGAACGCTTCCTTGACACGGAAGAGGTCAGAGGTTCAATTCCTCTATCACCCACCAAGTGATACCAAGGGCTCAGGAGATTTCTCCTGAGCCCATTTTTTATGACCACCCTCCATATACCCTCCAAAATTTTTCAAGCATCTATTTTCCTCTCTCAGTTTTAGTGAACTTTGCTGGCAAATGTACCAAAATGATGAGGGGGCTGTTTTGAGATATCCACTTCGCAAGTCCCATTTCCTGCTGGGCAGAGATATAGCTCTGCCCAGCAGGAATATGAGTATTTTTACTTACCGCTTATAAAAATTCCTGATCTAAGCAAACGAATAAAAACGCATCCTCTCATTTTTGCTCGTATCACCCGAAAGCCCATACCTTCGGGAGGAAATCACGAGGAAAAAACCTTTCCGGCAAACAACGCAGTGATCCGGATAATTGCGGACTGCCCTTGCGGGTACGCCCACCCTTGTTTTTTATCAATAACCGCTTGGTCTTGCCATAGCCTAATCCATAACAAATCAAGACGCATGAGGGGTGTGGTTTTTATGGCAAGCGCAATCAACGTATACGTCGATAAAGGCTGTCTGAGGGTGATCGGTGAGATTCCTGTCGCCAGTTGCAAAGAGGAACTGGAGGCCTTCGTCTCGGAGATCAACTTGAAACTGCTTGGCGATAAAAAAACGCCGAAGTTGCCATCCTTTGGGCTAGCCACCAAAGAACTCAATGAATCCGACGCCGCAATATATATCGGCCGCTCCAAATCTTTTTTACGAAAATGCCGTATGGAAGGAAAAAGCGGCAAGCGTCCACGTGGCCCTAAATACACCAGAGACAGCGCGAGATGCATTAGGTACCCTGTGGAGGAACTAGATAGGTGGTTGAGCAACCGTGTGCGGTATGAGGCGTGCTGCGAAGAGCAGACGAGCTATAAAGAGTAACCTGCTCGCTTGGAGTTGCACACCATGAAAGACATCGTCAATAAAATGCAGACCGCCTACAACAAATTACTGGTGGAAGGCAAAATCTACGAAGCCATGCCGGTATGGGATGACGACAAACGGGCGATTACCAACTCCATTGCGCGCTCCGCCGTGTTTTCTGTCGTCGAAAAAGGGACGAAGACAACACTCGTTGAACAGCGAGTACCCGCTCCCTCAAACTACGAAATCATCATCACCGGTGAACAGCTCAGCGAAGCCGACCGGGACGTTTATTTACAGGCGATCCATGCTTTCAGAGGCTGCAAGCCCAACGAAGAGATCCGTATCAACCCGAGGGACTTTCTTTTGAGCATAGGTAGGCAGGATGGGATGGAAAACAGGAAATGGCTCTGGAACGCCGTCAGAAAAATGGCCAAAACCCTCCTTGAAATCACGATCAGCCTTCCGGACGATAGAAGAATTAAATTCGTAGGATCGTTGCTCGCGATAGCCTCCGAAGAAACAAACGGAATTCCCGATGAAATACGGATGCGTCTTCCCTTGGACGCATTGCGCCTCTACAACACCGACAGCAAAACTTTGCTGAGCATGAGAAGACGCCTCTCACTCAAAGGCCCCGGTAGCCAACTGGCAAAATCACTCCAATCAAAAATTTACTCCCACAAAGCCCCGTTTCCCATGAAGATCGAGACGATTCGGGAGCAGTGCGGCTCAAAAACCGCAAGGACGCTTGATTTCAAGAAAAAGCTCATCCTAGCGCTTGAACTCTTGATGAAAAATAACGACATCGAAAGCTACTCCATCTCAAAAGATGGCCTAGTAGAAATCCAACGCAAAGAGTCATAACCCGCCGCAATATTTGAAATCTCCCCATGTATATCGATCCCAAAAACTTGTATAACGATCCCATCCGCATGTATATCGGTCCCACGGCTTGTATAACGATCCCGAAAAACATGTATATCGGTCCCAGATTTCATGTATAACGGTCCCAAAATCAAACTTTGACTATCTGTAATAATTCACTGGCAGCAAGCGACGATGCGCTTGACACAAAACCCGCTAACTATCTTTTAACTATTCTTTAACTAAAAGAATAAGGGAAGTGTAAACTGCCCTTACCTAGGGAAAAATCCCCTGTCACATTGAGTAAGGGCATAATTACCAATCAGATAATGTCAGCAAGGTAGGCATAGTCCCCTGCTTTGCGGACGACACTTTAGCCGGCTTGGGAACGACTGTTGAAAGAGGCTGATATTGAGAATTTCAGGTGGCACGACATGCGCCATGATTTTGCGTCTCAGCTTGTCATGAAAGGCGTCGACCTAAACACCGTCCGCGAGCTCCTCGGACATGCGGATCTCAATATGACATTACGGTATGCGCACCTTGCGCCTAAAGCGAAGATGAAGGCAGTTGAAATGTTAGATGCTAGGTTTATGTGATAAGTTTTTGATATGGACAAAATAATTCCGGTTAAACCATTTGAAGATCAACGCATCCGAACGGTATGGGATGAAGAGAAGCAGGAATGGGTTTTCTCTATTGTGGATACTGCCAGCATTCTAGCAGAGAGCGTTGACGGGAGAAAATACTGGAATAAGCTTAAACAACGCCTAAAGAAGAAGGATATGAAACGGCGACAAATTGTCACCAGTTGAAATTGAAGGCAACTGACGGCAAAATGAGATTGACCGACGTAGCTGATACAGAGAAACGGTTGCGAATTATTTAATCCATCCCCTCCCCCAAGGCAGTGCCGTTCAAATTATGGCTTGCTATGGTTGGCCGGGAACGAAACGATCGATCTGGAACTCACTATTGAACGTGCCCTTGAAACCTATCTGAAAAAGGGCTATAGCCGTGAATGGATCAATCAGCGCTTACAGGCTATCCAGGTTCGAAAAGAGCTTGCAGGCGAATGGCACAATCGCGGCGTTAAAAAGGGTGTTGAATATGCTATTCTGACAGATGAAATTACCAAAGCATGGTCTCTGCACTCTCCACACATCGGTATAAAAACCATAAGCAACCAGACCGTTTCCTCATCAACCAAACTGCTGTTTTACTTGAACCGGATAAAATAAAGGTCTATTCCGTGTCCTGTAAGCGGAATGCCTGTTGAATGATGTCCATCACATCATCAAGACCATCCAAGCTGTCTAGGAACATATCAACATCACCGTTGCCCCATCTGCCAACACCGGTTATATTCTTACATATCCTCTTTGGGTCAATCACATCGGCGTATTTCATATTCACAGTCAAACGGAGACGGGTTTTCTGGATCACGACATCCACGAAGTTGGTATCCACCTTATAGGCAACATATAGCTTCTTGAATTCCCTTTTGACAAAAGTGCCCAAGTTGAGAATTCGGGTATTCATCTTCTCAAAAAGCATTCTGGTGTATGCGTTCAACTGATCGTAGTTTTCAAGTGTGTACTGCGGCACTAAATCGGCCTCTTTACGATATGGCTCAAGTTCGCTTTCTGCAAGCATCGGATACGGCCATGCCTTTTTCGCAATCTCTCCAAGCTGATCAGCGCGTTCGTTTACCTGTTCTTCGCTCCATGTTGTCTGCGTGACCACGTACCGATTCAACCGTAACGCACTCTCTCTAAAACCACCCGACCTATCAAGCTTTTCTGCAAAAGAAGAGTCGCTCATCTCGGAATTATACGCTGTCAGAGTCAGATTACCCATCGTATGCAAATACTTCTTTTGCACCTCGCTCCAATTGTCGCCGAGTGCGGCAACCCACTTCGCAGATAAATGCGGGTTCTGCGGGATAATATGTTCAACGGTCAGATTCTCCAGCGATACGACCGACTTATTGTCCCAGTTTTCCAGCCGCCCCAATATGTAGCGGCATCTATTCATGTTATAGATATCACGTGAGAGAAAACTGGCAATAAACCGCTCGTCGGTGGGAAATTCTTTGTACGAATCCAGCAAAACAAAGAACGCTTTTACCGAATTCAGGTAATTCTCCGTGTGGATGTCGTTTTTCATCGTAGCGAACGTCTTGTTCAGCGAGTTCGTTGGAATGTCGCAGACAGCGCGGCGCAGAACGTAGCTCACACATAGGCGCACTATTTCTCTCAGCGCCTCAATCGTTATCAATCCTTTATCGCAGTCGTCGTGTATCTTCAGTAGGAACGGATAGGTTACCTCCATACGGATTGCCTTCATATCCTCGTATAGAGATTTCAAAACAGTATCGCCGCTTCTGGCAAAGTGCATATCTGAATAGTGTTTTGCGAAACTGTAAATATCCTGACAGAGATCTCTGATGGTCATTCCGCAGTTTGCATGATATACCCTAAATTCCTTGTAGACTTCGTTTTTGCGAGGTATCCGCCCGAGTTTCATTGTGAGATAGTCGCGAAAAAAGTTGTCCAGCAACTCACTATGATGTTCGTAACTGAATAGTAATTCCGTGGGTCGCCAGATGTTATTGTAAACGTCCGTCTGTGTGTTGGCATCCAAACCCATCAGGAGATGGTTGCGAATGAGATCGGAGTCTTTCAAGTCCATACCCGTCGAGTTTAGGCTCTCAAAAATTGCCTGCGGATCATCGTACTGGCGGTCAAGAACGATGTCTACGATTTGGAGTTTTCCGATGGCGTTGTACAAATCTGTAGGAGATATTTCCAACTTGGAGATTTGTACAGCAAAGAAGTCATAGTTATCAAGCACACGGGATTTCAGGTCTTCGGGAATCGGAGCGCGCTCTATCTTCTTTATTAAAGCGTCCCTGTCTGATTGTGTAAGAAGCAATTTGTATTTGTCGTTGCCCGTTTCATATTGATTCAGCAGTAACGTGTCGGTTATTTTGTTCGGGTTCAAATCGCAATCCTCATGCACTGACACATAGTCCCGCAAAGCGACGAGTAGCAGCATTAAAGTTGTCAGCCGCTGTTGCCCATCAATAATCATAGCCTTCAGAAATCCAGCCGCCGAGGCCTCGTCAATCCGGACGAGGGAACCCACGAAATGACCTTCATGTTGGCTCCTGTGAAGAGTGGCTATATCACCCCAAAGTTGGGCGCATTGCTCCTTTTCCCAACTATAGGTGCGCTGATAAAGCGGTATCAGGTACTGACAAGTCCCGCCTAAATACTTGTAGAGATTGCTTTTAAATGCGTTCATAGCCCTATCCCCTTGTTAATTATCAGCCCACATCTCACACTGTCCGATGACGGTGGCAATGGCATCTTCCATACCCTCAGGCGGATATTTATATTTTTTCAACAGTTTTTTCACCATTCGGCGCATAGCAGCGCGAGCGGATTCTTTCTTCTGCCAATCAATCGTACGATTCTTGCGGAGCATCTCGGTGAGTTCGTGGGTCATCGCCACAAGTTCTTCGTTATGGTAAAAGTCCGTGACTGCTTCCGGGCGAGTCAAGGCGTCGTAAAACGCCAATTCTTCGTTATTCAAACCAAGAGCGTCCCCCTCCGCATGGGCAGTCGCCATATCTTTCGCTATCCTCATCAGCTCAGCGATGACTTCCTCGTTCGAGAGCATGCCGTTCAGGTACGATTTCATTGCACGGGATAGCCGCTCGGAGAATTTTTCTGATTTCACAAGGTTTGTACGGCGATAGATCGACACCTGTTCGGCAAGCAACTTCTTCAGGATTTCTACCGCAAGATTGCGTTCCTTCATCTTAGAGATTTCTTCAAGGAACTTCGGGTCAAAGAGAGAGAATCCCGTATCCACGTCGGAGAACAGATTGATAACGCCTTCGCTTTGAATGCTCGCTTTTAACAGCTCGTTTACACGGACATTTATTTCTTTCAGTGACAGCGGCTTGCCTTCACCTGTAATACGGGTGAGGAGCGTACGCACGGCTTCAAAGTATGCCGCTTCAAACCGCTGTTCTGCCTTTAGAAGAGAACGGCAGAGCGACAAAGCCTGTCGCAGAAGCATTGCCTCTTTGATGAACGCCTCTTTCTGCTTTTCTTTCTCAACACCGGAAAGGAAGTTGACGCCGCCGCTGATTGCTTTTGCCCTTTGCAGGTCGGTTGCGGTTTCGCTCATAAATGCGGAATAGTCAAAGCCGTGCATAACGCCTCGGCAGACTTCAAGTTTTTCAATGAATTTTGGCAGAGCCGTTTTCGCAATGTCCTGCTCGCCGTAGTTCTGCTTGTCTCGCCCCGTGTAGTCGTTCATCGCCTGTTTCAGCGCAGAAGCGATGCCCACATAATCGACGACCAGACCGCCTTCTTTATTCTTATAAACGCGATTGACGCGAGCTATAGCCTGCATGAGACCGTGACCCGCCATCGGTTTATAAACGTACATCGTGGCGAGGGACGGAACATCAAAACCTGTCAGCCACATATCCACGACAATGGCGATTTTTAACGGGTCGTCGTTGTCCTTGAACTTTTCGGCCATTTTGTCCTTGCGGTATTTATTGCCGATAATTTTTCGCCATTCTTCGGGGTCGTTGTTGCCGGAGGTCATCACCACTCCGACCGTTTCCGTCCATCCGGGACGTATCGCAAGCAGTTTGAGGTAAATCTTCATCGCGATAGGACGGGAATAAGCAATAATCATTGCTTTGCCTGTAAGTTCATACTGGCGGTTTTCCTCGTAATGCTTCACGATATCGTCACACAGTGCTGTTATCGTTTGGTCCGCACCAAGGATGCTTTCCATCTGCCCCAGTTCCTTTTTGCTCTTCTCTATCGCATATGGTTCCGCGTTTTCAGCCATAATGTCGTATTCAGCATCGATAAGCCGTAATATGTCATCGTCAAGTTTCAGGTGAATGACGCGGCTCTCGTAATAGACGGGACGAGTTGCGCCATCCTCCACGGCTTGGGTCATGTCGTAGATGTCTATGTAATTGCCGAAGACCTCGATTGTAGAGCGGTCTTTACCGGAAATCGGAGTACCCGTAAAGCCGATATAGGTTGCGTTCGGCAGACTCTCTCGTATGATAAGCCCAAAGGACTTTTGAATGCGTCCTGTTTTACTGTCAACCTTTTCGTCAATAAACTGGCTGCGGTGCGCTTCGTCCGCCATGACGATGATATTGCGGCGGTCGGATAAAATATCGGAACTCTCTTCAAATTTTTGCGCTGTGGTAAAAATAATGCCGTTTGCCTGCCGTCCGGCCAACAGTTCTTTCAAGTGAATGCGGCTTTCAGCTTGTTGCACTGTCTGTCGCAGGAAATCGGCACACTTAGCGAATTGCCTGAAAAGCTGGTCGTCCAGGTCGTTGCGGTCCGTCAGTACAATGATGGTCGGGGAGTTTAACGTATCCTGAAGCAAATGGGCGTAGAATACCATCGACAGTGACTTGCCGCTGCCCTGTGTATGCCAGAACACACCACCACGGCCGTCTGTTTCGGTCGCCTTGCCGGTAGAGACTACGGCTTTCCGCACTGCGAAATACTGATGATAAGCCCCAATTATTTTTTTGTCATCCGAGAAGCAGATGAAGTTCTTGATTATATCGAGTAGCCGCGTCTTGTCGAACATACCCTCAATGAGGGTATCAAACTGAGCGTACTGTGTGTTTTCATAACTGCCGTCCTTTGTTTTCCACTCCATAAAACGGTCTTCATCCGCCGTTATAGTCCCTGCCCTTGAAATAGCGAGGTCACTCATCACGCAAAAAGCGTTATAGGAAAATAAGGACGGAATCTCAATCATATAATTTCGCAGTTGACGGTAGGCTTCCGAAGCGTCCGTTTCTTCGCGGGATGGCGACTTTAACTCGAACACGACCACGGGCAGACCATTCAAGAATACGATAACATCCGAGCGTTTTTCACTGTTTTCTGTAATAGTCCACTGGTTGGCGACGGTAAAGGTGTTTTTATCTGCGGTTTCATAGTCCACAAGGCGGACAAGCGACGCCCGTTGCTCCCCCTTGTCGAAATAATGCACGGATATGCCGTTTTGGAGATAATCCATGAAAAGAACATTTTTCTGTAATACCGTGCCGCCTTCGAAATTACGCAACTTATAAACGGCTTCTGTCAAAGCGACTTCCGGCAGTTTGGGATTAACTCGCCGAAGTGAGAGCAAGAGCTCGTCCATATAAAGAGGGTTGGCGTAGTCCCGCGCCACATCAGGGCCATAGGCGCAGCCATAACCCAATGTGTCGCGGAATATTTCGATTACTGCGTTTTCGTAGTTGGCTTCGGTATATGGCATATTTTTAGCTCCTTTTTAAAATCTCTACTTGGGCACTATGTCATTTGCTTGTTGCAGCAGAGATCGTTTCGTTTCCTGCCAATAGTCCCTGTTCTTTAAGGCAAAAAATCCTTCTGCTAATTCGTCCAACTCCATTAGAAGACAATCTTCGTATTCATGCAATTTAGCTACTTTTATTACAATGGAATCTCTAGTTGTATGAATATCTATCATATCTTTGGAGGACAATGATATTCCTTTTATGTTTAAATTTTCAGCAGATGATATCATCAAATCATATTTTATTGAAGCTATTTCAATCCCACTCGCAATGTTTTTAAGGTTATATATTCTGCTTTTATATCCACGCAGATTATCGTAAATATTCGTCGTTCTTGAGCACGAGATAAAGCCGCTGTACGATTCAAGTTCCATGTCCTCCATAAATGTCACGTTCAATCTTGCAGAGGATGTAATATCTCCGAATCTGAGATCTGATAATTTGAGAACATTTGAAAACTGGCCTAATTTGTTGCCTGTCACCTCTTTTGTTACGATCATATTAATGTAAAGGCCTAATAAATTGCTTTCTGTTTTGTTCAATATCTTTTCTTTTTCGTAAAAATAGCCGATTAAGGCCAACACTGACGAGACAAAAAAACCTGTAAAAACATTAGAAATCACACTTGAAATTCCAGCAGAGATGTCTTGTAGCGTTACTGTAGCGACTCCAAATACCACAGCCAAAAACAAACACATAATTGATGTTACTCGATTAGCCCTCATTGTAGATTCCCTCCAGTACTAAATCATCATTTAGAGCAGATAGCACAGGCGATTTTCACAGAACTGTGTAGCGAAGGCAGAAATGCTCTGTTGTCTGACATTTTGACTGTCTGTTATGGGAAAGATCACAAGCGGCTTGGTGGCGGTGAAATACCCTGCTACGGTTCTGGCGGCATTATGCGCTATGTTGATAAAGCCCTCTATAGTGATGAATCCGTCCTGATTCCCCGAAAAGGTTCGCTGAACAACGTGCTTTACATCAACGAGCCGTTTTGGACGGTGGACACGATGTTCTATACACATATGACACGCCCTAACGTGGCAAAGTTCGTGTATTTCATCATGCGCGGCCTTGATTTGACAGGAATGAATGTTGGCTCTGCTGTTCCGAGCATGACAACAGTCGTCCTCAATGCTTTAGAAATTTTACTGCCGAGCGATGATATCCTTGCAAGTTTTGAGGAAAGCATTAGCCCGATGTTCTTGCAAATGCAAGCAAACAGTGTGGAGTCCGCTCGTCTTGCGGCTCTCCGCGACACACTATTGCCCCGCTTGATGTCCGGTGAGTTGTCTGTTGCCGACGTTGTCTCTGTTAAATGATGATTTATCTTTGTGTTATTGGTGATCTTATCATCCAATGCTCCCAAAGTCTCCACTATTGCCTTCTGCTCATTCAGTGGCGGCAAAGCTAATGGTATCTGTTCAATATCGGCTCTTTTGGAGATGTTCACCTGAACCGAACCGCTCGAACGTGAAACGATGGCGTTGTACCCTTCCTTTGAAGAGAAGAAGTATTGCAGATATTGCGGAAGAATTATATCCTTGTTCGCCCGTAATAGAAGCAAGGCTTGACTGATAATGCCTTTCGGATCGCTCTCTCTTATGATGGAAACCTTTCCTAATGTGCCGGAGCAACTGATAATAAGATCATTCATCTTTGTTTCAAACCGCTTCATTTCTTGGAATTTGTTTTTACTGATGAAGAAGCGAAAACCACGAACATCATAAATAGCGTGCTGTTGTTCATAAACAGGTATCCCCGCGTCAAGCAGTTCATTTCGCCGTAACGCCGAGCCAAAGGGACCCCGAATATAACCCTTTGGAGCTAGCACTTCACATAGAGTTGTAGTCTTCCAACCTTGAGGCATTGCCGTTCCCCCCTAACTAATAAATTTTCTGTGCGAATTTTTAACATTTGTCTGATTGACCATTGCATAGTGCATGGTTGTATCTATTTTTACATGTCCGAGCAGACGCTGTACCTGTTCTATAGGCATCCCCTTATCGATGGCCCGTGTAGCAAGTGTTCGTCTGAATTTGTGAGGATACACTTTTTGCATCTCTGCCCGTTTGCCAATTTCTCGCAACCGCGTTTCTACACCACCAATCATCAAACGTTTATGTGGAGTAGTCAGTGACACTAACAATGCGGGGTTATCATCGTTTCGGCTGTCGAGGTAATTCAGCAAGTGAATTTTTGTTCGTGCATCAAAGTACACCAACCTCTCGCTGCTGCCCTTGCCAAATACCACGCACTCCCGCTCATGGAAATTAATATCCGCACGATTAAGCTGCACCAGTTCACCGACTCGCATCCCTGTTGAGGCAAGCAGGTCAATCATTGCTAAGTCGCGAACTTCCTCGCAAGCATCTCTCAGCAGTTCTAAACTCTCATCCGAGAATGTATCCTTAATGGTCTTGTCCGTCTTTATCTTATGAATACGCCGAACGGGGCTTTTGAGGATGTAGTCCTCGTCCTCTAGCCATCCAAAAAAACTGGAGAAGATCCGCCGTATATTGTCAATCGTCACCTTGCTCGAACCACGTCCTGCCTGGTAATCAGCCAGATAAACACGTAGATTGTCAGTGCTGATTTCCCGCACGGGTTTCTTTATGTTATCAAGCATAGAACGAATGGTCGCATCGTAGTATTTTAGCGACTTTTCCGAACAACCTTCAATACGCTTTGCTGATGTAAACACTTCGAGCAACCCTCCGTTCTCGACATTTCCATGCGGGGCGGGAATCTTGCGCTCTGTAATTTCTATGTCGTATAGGTAATGGGTCAATATGCGCCGTAACTCTTCTAATTGTACCCGATTAAGCATCGACGCCATACTTGCCTGAACCTTCGTGATAAGTTTATCTTTCATAATTTCCCCCTGCCTTTCGGTTAAGCTTGATTCTAACGGTGACTGGAGGAGTTATAAATCATCATTTAACAGAGACAACGTCGGCAACAGACAACTCACCGGACATCAAGCGGGGCAATAGTGTGTCGCGGAGATCACCCAAACGCTTGAATTCAGCCTTATTTGAAGCAACTTTAAGAAGTATTGGTCGCACAAGATTCTCGAAACGTTTAAAATCATTCTCATCTGGTATAACTACTGAATATTGCATGATCTGTGCTTTGTCTCCTCTGGGCATTTTTGTTCCCTTTGACCCAGCAAGCATATATTCAAAAAATGAATCATCATATAGTATGCTAAACAAAAAAGACGGAGCTACGTCTTCATTGGGGCAAAAACAGAGAACATCCGTTGAACAACCGCCATCAAAATCACAAAAGACTATTTTCTTGAAATATGGACGGATATTAGATACCAGTACATCTCCCCTCTTAAACGATGTTGTCTGGATTGCTGTGGGAAGACTTCCAGCATCAACATATCCTGCTTTATTGGGTTGCATATTCTCTGTTGAAATATATGTTGACATTTTCAAAACACTAATGGAAACGCGATTTTTGCTATATGTGCAAATATCGCTAAGAACCCCTTTTCGCCAGTTACCCGGCATAATACCTCCCCATGGCTCGAAGTCAACGAACCACGACTTGAAAATCGCTTGTGCTATCTGCTCTAAATGATGATTTATCTTTGTGTTATTGGTGATCTTATCATCCAATGCTCCCAAAGTCTCCACTATTGCCTTCTGCTCATTCAGTGGCGGCAAAGCTAATGGTATCTGTTCAATAT
>JAGPAO010000055.1 GCA_018063805.1 Synergistaceae bacterium
GTAAAGGGGTATGAAGTGACGGAGGATATCTTTGAATCCAGCTATTCCAAAGTTTTTGATCAGGCGGAAAACCGAATGCACACGATTAAAGCAATTATGGTTTCCAGTATCGGAAACTTTTAACGGATATCGCAATATGGCTGCACATCGGAGAATGGCCTCGTCGGTCATTCTCCGATGTGCTTATTAGCCCCTTTGTGTGCTGTGTTGCCTCTGCATGTCCGTGGTGGTAACGAAAGATTTCTCGCCCGCGAAGAGGTGTTTCATACTTTTTAGTTGCCGTAAGGATTCTCCATGTGTTACAGTTACCTCTGTTCATACAGAAAGCAGTGTTGTTACGAGGAGGGGTTTTTATGCGCGTTCGGCTGGATGATGCGGAGTGGAATGTAGCGGATGAACTTGTTAATCAAAGCAAGGAAAGTCTTTTAGGGGCGGCGCGAAAGCTTGCCGAGGAAAAGGGTGCTATTATCTCCGGTATTACAGTGGATGGTATTGAAGTGGAAGAGGATGTTTTTCTTCAGCTTTCCGCAGGTGTTGATATACAGTTTAAAACGCAATCCATACGCGAGTTGCTTCGGGAATCACTTGCGGACGGGCAGGCGTATTTCCCCTCGCTTTTGTCCGGTTTGGAGCGGGTAGCGGATCTTTTTGAGGCAAATAACAAAGAAGAGGGATTGCGCCTTTTCGCGCAGGCTCTTGAGGGCATTGGCTGGATTTTACAGGTAATGGACAGAGCCAGCCTTCTCCTGTGTACGCGAACGGATTTTTTAAGCAGCGGTGATATCTCCCGGGAATTGGCGGATCTGTGCGAGAAAGTCACCTCCCTCTCCACTATCTTGGAAGAGGGGAAGCATTTGGAAATAGCCTACCGTATTCGGGAAGATCTGCTGCCCTCTCTTCGCAAGCTATCCCTTTCTTGGGGAGAGATGGTTTCTCAGGCGGAGGGAACACTGCAATAACGAAGATCTGGTGTCTATTGCGGATGGGATAAAAGGTTATCCGTTGTATAATCAGGTATTGAGAGGTGCAATTTCGCACCTCTGGTTTGTGGTGTGGGGGGTATTTTATTGACCGTACGCAAGGGCTTCTCTCTTTTTATCCTGTTGGTGATTCTCGCGAGCAGTGCAGTATTGTATTCGAGTTTTGACAGAACGTCGCTTTTACTGTTGCTGAAAGCAAACCCGATGAAGCTGTCTTTGGCCTTTGGTTTGGTGGTGCTGGTCTGGTTGCTGGATGCGCTGAAGATGAAGATGCTCCTCCAAGCGGCCGGGGAGCGGATTACGCTTATATTCTCCCTGCAATTGACGTGGGTCAATTATTTTGGCTGTGCGATCACGCCCCTGCAAGGCGGAGGCGGCCCCTTCCAAATGTATATGATGTACCAAAAAGGTATCTCCGTTGGGAAATCCTTTGCCGTCACTCTCGTGAAGACACTTTTTACCATGTTTATTCTGGGGCTTGCCGTTCCCTTTGCTTTTCTCTTTCAAGCGGGAGATCTTCCGCATACAGGTTGGGGAATGCGCAGCTTTTTGATTTACGTTGTCTTGTTTATCATTGCTATCTGGTGCGTGGTCGTTCTGAGCTTGGTTCGCCCCAATTTGGTAAAGCGTTTTGCTTGCGGCCTTGTTCAGCGTTTGGAGAGATTGGGTTTCATGAAAAAAGAACGCCGATCTGCTCTTTTTCGCACACTGATTCGAGAAATTGATGCTTATAATCAAAACATTCGTCTTTTTATCACGAGCGGAGCCCCGTTTTTTTCTCTCGCGTTGCTTTTGGCCTCTTTACAGATGTTAGCTCAGCTTTCTGTCATGCCCTGTTTGATATGGGCTATGGGATTCCCGGTTCCTTACATACAGAGCGTGTTGTTGCAAGCGCTGCTTATTTTTCTGCTGTACTTTGTCCCGACCCCCGGAGGAAGCGGAGTGGCGGAGGGGGGCGCTGCGGCTGTTTTTAGTCTTTTTGTTCCCTGGGAGCTTGCCGGAGTCCTTGCTGTCGGATGGCGTCTTTTGCTGGAATACACGGGGGTAGCGTTAGGTGCCTTCGTTGCCATTCGTGCATTAGGTTGGAATATCACGGAAAAAATGAAGAAGGCCGAGTGCGAAGTCGGTAAGGAGAATGAATGCGATGAATGTCTTCCAAAATAAAAAAAATGCAGCACTTGCTTTTAAATATCGCGGGGGATTGTGGGGGCTTTTTGCCGTTGCGGCGCTTCTTTTTCCGAACGAGTACTCCCCTGTGCGCTTATTGCTGGCGCTTCCCCTGCTTTTTGCCGGACAAGCGCTTCGTTTTTGGGCAGCGGGCGTCATTCCCAAATACCGAACGTTGGAATTGGATGCCCCCATCCTTGTGACGTGGGGGCCGTACCGCTGGATGCGCAACCCTCTCTATGCCGGGAATGCGCTTTTGGGTGCCGGTTGGAGTGTGATGCTTGGCTGGCACTGGGTGCCCATCTTTTTAATTCTCTTTGCCCTGCTCTACGGCATGACGATTATTCCATACGAAGAGAGTTTCCTTCTCAAACGTTTCGGAGCGGTTTACGAGGAGTATCGTTGGAGAACCCCCGCCTTAATCCCGAGATTTCCCCTGCCTCCGATACCGGCCAATGCGGCTCCCTATGATTCAGCTCAATCCTGGTTAATGGAAAGGCACTCCCTGCGCATGAATTTGCTGGTCACCTTTGTCCTGCTGTGTACGTTTGCTCTTAAATCGGTGCTCCATCTTTAACGAGTAAGGGTGGGCGTTTAAGTCTTTTCGTTCCTTCGTTCCGTTATTTCAGTTCAAATTGAATGCGTCGAACTGCGCCAAATGGAGCCATTGCTGCAAGTCAAGCTCCTCCGGGCGAGACAGAGGGGGGAGTCCTGCTTTCTCCAGTGTCGTTAATGCGGTCTCTCGGCTCATTTGGTAGCCTGCAACCCAGTTATTGACCAGGGTCTTCCTTCGTTGAGAAAAAGAGCAGGAGAGCAGGCGCCGCCATTTTTTGTCATTGGGGAGTTCTTGATTCTGAGAAATGCTAATCTCAAGCAATGCGGATTCCACACGCGGCATTGGTTTGAACGCCGTTTGGGCTACTTTTCGCAGGAGCGTTGTTTTCCCCATCGCTTGGAGCGTGATCCCGAGAGGGCAGCGATCCCTCCGTTGTGCCTCCGGAATAAAGCGCAGAGCCACCTCATACTGGATCATCACTTGAATATAAGACAGCCCGCTACCCGCCAGCTTTTCCAGCAGCGTCCAGAGAAGCGGTGTTGTGATATGGTAGGGTAGATTCGCGATCAGATGCGTGGGGCTGTGCGGGAGTAGGGCGGCGTAATCCAGTTGAACGGCGTCCCCCCAAAAGATCGTCAAGCGCGGATCTTCTGCGGCGATCGGCTCAAGATGCGGTTTGAGCCGTGTATCCAGCTCCACCGCATAGAGACTCTCGCATGGAGTGGCGAGAATGCCGCGCGTCAGGATGCCCTTTCCCGGGCCAATCTCCAGTACGCGATCCCCCTCTTTGAGTTTTGCCCGTGCCATCATGTAATCCACTACCGATCGATCCACTAAAAAATTCTGTCCTATTTCCGTGTTTGCAACAAAGCGAGCGATGTCTGCCATTTTGTCCTCCTGTGCTTCTTATAAAATACAACAACAAAAAAGGGGAACCGTTAGGTTCCCCTCGTATTATTCTGGTCGGGATGAGAGGATTCGAACCTCCGACCACCTGCACCCCATGCAGGTACGCTAGCCAGGCTGCGCTACATCCCGTAAACTGGGACATTTTACTCTGCTTTTGAGGATTGGTCAAGTATTTTCGCAGAAGAGTAGGATACCCAAATAAACACGCGGAGAGAAGAACGTCACCTGAGAGTTCTCCTGAAATCACCTGATAAAAAGAACGGCGTGAAACTGCTATACTCTGGTTACCTCACGCAACAATATTCAAAAGAAGCTTGAAATCGACTTGAAATAAAAATAGCAAGGAGTGTGTGCGGGATGGACTGGGAAAAAAGGGAGCGAGAATTGGTCGCACTTCGGCGAGATCTTCATAAATACCCGGAAAGCGCATGGACGGAGTTTCGAACCTCTTCCATTGTGGCTGAGCATTTGAGCCGACTGGATTACGACCTGAAAATAGGATTGGATACCGTGGAGCTTTCTGCTGTCATGGGGCGTCCGTCGGAAGAGGAGATCGATGCGCATTTGGCGCGTGCGAAAGAGCAGGGGGGGCACGCTGCCTGGGTTGACGAGATGCGCCGATACCCCGGAGTTGTGGGGGTATTAAAGACAGGTCGCCCCGGTCCTGTGATCTCTCTTCGTTTTGATATGGATTGCGTCGACGTTGGGGAGGATGAATCGGAGGCGCATCGTCCCGTCAAAGAGGGATTTGCCAGCGTCAATGCGTTGTTGATGCACTCCTGCGGTCACGATGCCCACACGGCGATGGGGCTGGTGCTCGCGCAGGTGCTGGCCGAAAAGAAGGAGACTCTGAGGGGCGAAATTCGACTGATTTTTCAGCCGGGTGAAGAAGGGTGCCGCGGAGCCTACGCGATGACGCGCAAAGGCCTTGTGGATGGATCGGACTATTTTTTAGCGATGCATATCGGCGGAGGGGTTCCGAGCGGAGTGTTCGGGCTCAATACTCGGGGGTACCTCTGCACCACTAAATTTGACGCAACCTTTACGGGTAAACCCGCTCATGCTGCCGGAGCCCCTCACGAAGGGCATAATGCCCTTTTGGCGGCGGCGACCGCTGCGCTTGGATTGCATGGCATTGCCCCGCACGCGCAAGGCGATATGCGCGTCAACGTTGGGGTCTTGAATGCGGGGACGGGGCGTAACGTTATCCCGGGAAGCGCCTTGATAAAAGCGGAGACGCGGGGAGAAACGCAAGAAATCTCCGATTACGTTTATAATCGCGCCCAAGAAATACTGAAGGGCGCAGCCGCTATGTACGAGACTCAGGTTGAAATAAAGAAAATGGGCGAGGGGACGAGTGCCTCCGGTGACGCGGGATTGATCGGCAGAGTGCGTAAGGCGATTTTAAAATGTGATTGCTTCAACGAAATTCGGGAAACGGTACAGGGCGGAGGCAGCGAGGACGCAACGTGGATGATGCGCCGCGTGCAAGAAGGCGGAGGGCAAGCCGCTTACATAGCCTTAGGTGCGGATATTGCCGCGCCGCACCATAACGGGAGTTTCGACATTGACGAAAGCAGCATGATCTTGGGTGTCAAAGCGCTTGATGCCGTTGTCGAGGAATTAACAAGCTGAAAGGGAAGCGGGGGCGCTGCCTACCGGTGCTGTTCCAGCACTTTGTCAGACGCCTCCTGCATTTTAGGGCATCGCTTCGGAAAGAACCCTCTCTAACGTCGTTACTCGTTCCCGCTTCATCGCTGACATGGTCACAGACGAATCACTGGAAAACATTTATGTCAAGGGACAGTGAAAATGTCACCCCCCTTAATCTCCAACACCGCATGTTGTATTTCATTTCCTGATATGGCGTGCGGTGTTTTCTACATCCAGCTTATTAATTTGAGTTTGGTGCTTTTTCTGCAACGAGATTAGACCGTTTGGCGTTTATGGTGAAATTCCTCCATGGGCTTTTATTTTTGGGTTTGTTCGTGCTGCAAGATGTTCTTATAGTTGCTTCGGATTTGGTTGTGACATGGGTTTGTTCTTTTTTTGTAACGTAGGATATTTCTTTTAAGGAAAAAATTTCTTGTTCTTTTTGTATGGCAAGGCTTCCGTCCATAAGAGTCAGCACGGTCACGGAAGTTCCACGCCGAAACAGTTTTTGAACACCCGATTTTTCTTCTGCTATGTATTTTTTGTGTGCCATGAAATAGCCGAATCACCTGCTATTTTTCGTGTTTCACGCACACAAAGAATAAACGGCAACAGTTCTCTTGATGGACCTGGCATAAACGCGTTTTCTGTCTCTGCTGGCGCAACAGCAAATCGCTCATTGTGGCGCTGGACGTATCCTTCCAAGAATCGGTTAGCATCTTCGATATTCTTGATACTGGCACCTTTCATATCAACCGGCAACCGTTTTCCCGGCAAACTCATCCTCTGGGGTTAACTTGCCGGATTTGGGGGAAAAGAAAATAGTGTGTCCATCCATGTATATAGCGTGCGGAACACCACAAGAACGGATCATTCTCTCAAGAACCTGAAAATATCCTTTAAGCTGCTCTGTTTCGGCCAACCACAAACCAACAATACGCCCTGTTGCATCATCGATACCCCCATGTAACTCAGTCATTGTCCCGTTTGACAGCCAGTCAAACGGAGAGGCATCTATCTGTATCAATTCTCCCATACGCTTGCGTCGCTCTCTGTGGGAGCGTTTTCGAGCAGCCTTATGAAAGCATGGTGAGGAAATACCCCTTTCTTTGAGTATGCGCCCCACACTTTTGGCTGAAATACAAATACCGTCATTTTCTTCCAATAGCTCGGCTATATGATTCCAGCTTGTTCCGGCATAGAATGTTGCTCGTTCTACGACGATATCCCTTGTCTCTTGGCATAACGTATGAGCTGGTTTTTTTCCTGTATTACCATGGCTTAGAGCAGCCAACCCGTTACATTGAAACTCCTTTTTTATTCGCTGAATTTGCCGTACAGAAAAACCAAGAGCTAAAGATGCTTCACCATTTGTCATCTTGCCTTGAACGAGTTGTTCGATGACAAAAACCTTGCGCCCTGTTTGATACTCATTTTGATATCACCAGTGTTCATGCCTCCAGTATGAGATATAAAGAGCGTAGACAGCTGGGGGGTGATATTTTTACTGTCCCGTTAAACCATGACATTATCATTGTCCCGCGACACTCTTTCTCTTTCCGGTTGACAGGGAAAAGAGCGTGCTTGTATAATTGGTAAAGCCACTTTTCCAATCAAACGGAGGGAGAGATTGTAATGTACAAATTATCACAACTGACGGACGATGGGGCCATAATGTACAAAGGCCAAAGGGTGCCTGATACGATTTTGTATGTCAACGGCGATTACGTAAAGAAATCCGAGGCTGTTATCTCTGTATACGATAGCGGGTTTCAGCATGGCGATGGGGTTTATGAGGGCATTCGCGTGTACGGAAACAGAGTCTACATGATGGATGAGCATGTTAAAAGGTTATATGAATCCTGCAAGACGCTTGATATTAATATAGGGATGACGCAGGAAGAGATGAAGGACGTGGTCAAAGAGCTCGTTCGCCGCAACTTGGCGTTGGGCATCGAAGATATCCACATGCGTTTACAAGTGACGCGCGGTTTTAAAGCGCAGACGGGCATGCACCCCACGTTAAATATTACGCACTGTTCCATCGTCATTTGTGTGGATCAGAAGGCCCCTATTTTTAATAAAGCGGGGATTAAATTAATCACCTCCACTCTCAAGCGTTTTTCCCCTTTGTATCTTGATCCCAAAATCCACTGCTGCAATCAATTAAACCAGGTTATGGCAGCCTTGGAGGCCATCAGGCAGGGCGCAGAGGAAGCCATTATGCTGGATCAAAACGGGTTTGTTGCGGAAACAAACAGCACGAATCTTCAAATGATTAAAGATGGGGTCCTTCTTCTCCCCACCGTTGATTGTCAATTACCGGGTATTACGAGAAAAACCATCAAAGAAATTGCGATCAGCAGAGGAATGTCCGTAGAGGAGCGCAATGTATCGGTGTCTGAGTTTTACAACGCGGATGAAGTCTTTATCTGCGGCACGGTTGGAGAGGTGACGCCTGTATGTGAAATTGACGGGAAACCCATAGGCACAGAGGTGCCCGGAAAATTCACCGCCATCCTATCGGAAGAATACAGGCGCTACACAGAAAAATACGGCACACCGGTAGATATTTAACGGTGAAGATGCGATGAAAAAAATGAGGGAAAAAGCTCCATTTTTAGTCGCGCTCCTGCCAATCTTCGTGCTTGCGATCCTTCTGATCGCCGGATTTGGAATCTATCGTTACAGTGTGGAAGTGTTGTTGCTCATTGCGGCTGCTTTTGCCGCTATCGTTGCGTGGGCATACGGAACCACTTGGAATGAGATGAGCGATGCGATAGCCGATAAAGTCGGGAAAGCATTCATGGCTATTTTCATCTTTGTGTTTGTGGGAATGCTTATCGGAACATGGATGCTATCAGGAACGATTCCGATGATGATTTACTATGGTTTAAAACTCCTCAGTCCGTCTCTTTTCCTTGTGAGCGCATTTTTTATCACCGCCATTGTCTCTATTTGTACGGGGACGTCCTTTGGCTCCGTCGGAACGGTCGGCCTTGCTCTGATAGGTGTTGCGGCAGGTTTAGGCATTGACTTGGCTGCTGCTGCCGGAGCGATTATTTCCGGCGCTTATTTGGGGGATAAGCAATCACCCCTTTCGGATACGACGAATCTCGCTCCCGTAGCGGCCGGTTGTACGTTGTTTGAGCATATAGGGCATATGCTGTACACCACCATCCCCATCAGCCTTGTGTGCACGGTCGTTTATCTCATGGCCGGCAGATCCGAAGCCGTTGTTTCGAATGTGGACATCGGAACGACCACGGAAATGATGAAAAACTTGGCATCACTGTTCCATTTTAATATCCTGCTCCTCTTGCCGGTTGTCATCATCCTTGTCGGTTCGGTGATAGGGAAACCTCCTATTCCCGTGATGTTTGTGTCGTCCATTGTAGCGGGAATCCTGGCGATGTCTCTCCAAGGCTGTGGCCTGTCCGATTTCATGAATGCCAGCTTCAGTGGTTTTAAGCTGTCAATGGTCACGGCAAATACGGACGCGATCCCCAAGAGCATGTTTAATCTGTTAGAGCGAGGCGGCATGACCAGTATGATGACCACCCTTCTCAAAGTGCTGTGCGCTTTTGCTTTTGCAGGGATTATGGGCGCTGCGGGGTTTCTTGAGATCATTCTGGAAAAACTCAAAACATTTGTAAAATCGGATGGGTCGTTAGTTTTCGTCACCGTTATCTCTACCGTTGTCATCGGTATCGTCGCAGGAAATGCGTACATTCCCATTCTGCTGGGCGGTGAACTCTTCAAAGACGCATTCCGCGATCGTAACCTGCAGGCTAAAAATTTGTCCATGATCCTTGAAGATGCCGGAACGGTTGTTATTCCGTTGATTCCGTGGGCGGCAGGCGGCGCTTACATGGCAAGCACGCTTGGGGTGGCGACGTCCTCGTACTTCCCCTGGGCTGTTTTGTGCTGGATGGGCCCATTAGTGGCAACCATTTATGGGTTTACTGGCTTTGGATTAAAGCGCATTACGCCACAATAATAAGCACGTTCCCGATTTCACACCTATTTTAAGTCTGTGCATGGATCCATGGAATGAAAACAGATAATGGAGGATAGCTATCGACTGTCCTCCGTTTATCTGTTTAGGCGGCTATAGTATTCGTAATTGGGGAACTTGCTGGTGAAATGTTCGATCATGCATTTTGCTGCATCATCAGGGTTTCCGGTTTTGATCGCATCGACGATTTTTTTATGTGAATCGTAGAAGCATTCGCCTTGAGTCATGCTGATTTGGTCGCCAATGAGCGAAAGGATGCTGTCATAAATAGCAGCGACTAAAGAATTGCCGCTCATTTTAATCAGCGAAAAATGAAAGGTATTGTTGAGCTCTTTGCGTATTTCTAAAGTCTGAAAATTTTCCATCCGCCCCACAATCTGATCAAGTTCCAGGATCTGTTCCTCTGATATCTTAAGCGTCACCAAGCGAATGATGTTGACTTCAAGGATATAGCGGAATTCCAAGATGTTTTCCCCTTTTCCCTGATTCATGTAAAAGCCCATTACGACAGGGTTAAACAAGTTTTGACTCAACGGTAAGACATAATTACCGTCTCCCTGTCTACAGTCAATGATATTTTGTGCTTCCAAGATGCTTAAGGCCTGACGCAACGCAGGTCTGCTTACACCAAGAGTTTCAGCCAATTGTCTCTCAGGGGGGAGTTTGTCTCCCGGTTTTAGCTTTTCATTACTCAATAGTTCTTGAAATTGACGCAGTATTTTTAGATATTTTTTATTATTATTGTCTATCTCATGAAACAAGGGCGTTTCCCTCCGAGGTGTTTATTTTATTCAATTTTTTCATAATTTACATGATAATCGTTGTTTTTATGACTGTGAAAATCAAATACTATGCTGCAAATAGGGTTAAAGTCTTTTAACTATAATAGCTTTAAGCTCGCAGCGCAAAAAGTTTCCGAAAATTTGACCACTGATCAACGCATAGTGAACTCCTTGTGTCTTTGCTTAGTTTTTTATATTATCACTGCATATTTGCGTTGTCAAAGTCTCCAATTGTTTTGTGAGTATTTTTGAAAAGTGTTTCAACAATTAAATTGTAAGTTGATCCCATTGACGGCCCTCACTCTAAAAACAACAAGAGAGTTGTGCGTATCTACTGCCTACCGGTGCTGTTCCAGCACTTTGTCAGACGCCTCCAACATTTTTATCGCGCGTTTGATCGTGCCGGAAAAGAGCAATCGGCCTTCTTTGCCGCTGAGCAGGAGATTACCGTTTGCGAGGTTGTAGACCTCTGCTCCGCTGTCGGTCACGTTGGTTATCCATAGGTCCTCCTTGATGATGCTGCCACCGCGGAATGCGACGAATGGAGGTACACCGTGCATCAAGTTGGTGCCCACCGATCCCGGCATTTCGGCCCCCATCATGGCCGCAACCGTGTGGGCGATGTCCACTTGTCCGACAGGAGCACCCACAGATGCGGGCATGATGGCTCCATGCGCAAGAAAGAGCAGCGGCACTTGCGTTCTGGCTCTCCATAGCGCCGGCTTTATGGTGTTTGAAGATGCTTTTGTTTGCCCGCTTTGGCTGTTGTTCAGGAAATGTTCCAGCCTTTCGTATTCGCTCAAAGGCAGTCCCCCGTGGTCTCCGTAAATCACAGCAAGTGATTTTTCAAGCAGTCCGGAATGACGAAGCTCCGCGATAAACAATCCCAAAGCACCATCCGCATAATGAATGGCGCGAAGATAATCTCCGAATACGGTTCCCGTATAGGGCGCTGGGTTAAAGTTGTCCTCCGAAATCGGTATCTTAAACGGCGAATGGCCGGAAAGGGATAGGACGTCGGCAAAGAAGGGCTCTTTTAAAGTTAAGAGCTTGTGCGCTGTTTCGGTATAAAAAGGGCGATCCGCCAGCCCAAGGCCGATTTTAAGGCCCGGTGCGTACTGCGCGGCGGAGTCAAATCGATCCAATCCAAGCGCGGGGTACATGGCGGGCCGGTTCCAAACGTTCGCCGTGTTTCCGTGGAAAACCGCCGTGTTGTACCCCTTCTTTTTTAAGATGTTGCCGATGGAATGATAGATTCCGGATGTGAATTGGTTAAAAACAGCCCCCTTTGATGCTGGAAGCAGCGAGGTATGGACCATAAACTCAGCATCGGAAGTATTCCCTCCTGCGACTTGCGGATAGCAATGAGAGAACCACAGCCCCTGTTGGGTGAATGCGTTGAGGTTCGGCGTTATGGGGATGCCGTTCAGCGTTTGTCCGATCATGAAATTCTGAAAGGATTCAAGATGAATGTAAATGACATTCCGGCCCGCAAGGGGTATCTCTGCGGCATCGATCGGTTTTGAGTGCAGAGCGAACAGTATGGCGAGTAGAAGCAGAAAAAGTCGGATAGGGTATGCGCGTGAGGTGTTGTCAGAGTATTTATTCATGCTACAAGTGTAACAGATATATCCCTTTTTCTGCGTATGGAATGCAAACACGGGCAGCTATCCAATCTTTGCCGGGAAAATGGCCAAAACGCGGCGTTCATGTTTCAGTTAAGAAAGAAATAAAAGCTTTCCTTTCCTCGCCCGGTGAGGGAGCTTCACGTTGTTCCTTAACCACGAATAATACAAATGCAATCATTCTTGACGCTATTACTATCTATAGACTAGA
>JAGPAO010000186.1 GCA_018063805.1 Synergistaceae bacterium
TGCACGCGTACGAATTCCCCCAATATGACACCCCCACTAAGTTTTCCAAAAAAGTCGTTGTCATTGGAGGCGGTAACGTTGCCATGGATGCGGCGCGCTCAGCCAAACGCCTTGGAGCGGACGAAGTTTATATCGTCTATCGGCGTTCTTTAAAAGAACTGCCCGCGCGTATTGAAGAGTACCACCATGCCGTTGAGGAAGGCATCGTCTTCAATTGGCTAACAAATCCGGTAGAGTACGTCAACGACGGCAACGGAAATCTTGTTGGCGTAAAATGCATTAAAATGGAGCTGGGTGAACCCGATGCCTCCGGCCGCCGTCGGCCCGTACCTGTAGAAGGCAGTGAATTCATGCTAAACGCCGATACGGCAATTGAAGCGATTGGGCAGGGTTCCAATAAGGTGTTGCTCTCCACCTTCCCTGAGCTAAAACTCAACAAGTGGGGATACATCGAAGCCGATCCCAAGACAGGGGAAACGACCGTTCCGGGTGTCTTTGCAGGCGGAGATATCGTAACCGGAGCTGCCACGGTTATCTTGGCAATGGGCGCCGGTAAGGATGCCGCTGTTGCCATTGACAAGTATATCCAAGAGAAAAAGAAGAAGTAAACCTCTGCCGCTTAAGGATTAAGGAAGCGACTGAAGGCACCTCGTATCGGCGATTTTTTGTTGATGCGAGGTGCCTTTTTATTTGTACTATAAAGATAGATGATAGACACTTTCAAAGATCACGTCCTTCATTTTCCCAAATGAATCTACGTCCACTTTACACGGATGCGTCATCACTCTTAAATACACAGGCGGCTGTTCGTGAGAAAAGGGGGGAACTTCGTACCCTTCTTCATTGAGGTGAAACCCCAAACGTTCATAAAAAACAATCCGTTTACGATCCGGCTCCGTATGCGGTTCCTCCACTTCCAAAACGGCAATACATTTCTCTTGATCCAGAACCGTTTTCATTAGTTTTGCACCCAACCCCCTCCCCCTTGCGTGGGGGGTAACAGCGAGATACTCAAAAAAAATAAACTCAGGAAATCGACACCAAAGAATCGTTCCAAGAGGGATGTCTTCGTCCATTTCCAATATGTAGCGGCACAATCCGCTTTCAAGCATCCTTTTAATCGTGCCCCGTGTTCGCAGGACAAGCGGATCAAAAGATTCATCCAGTATGTGCCAAATGTGTTCCATATCCGTTTTCAAAGAAAATTCCTCCTCAAAAAAAGCCGCAACGATCCCGTATCAGGGGATGTTGCGGCTTTTATCCAGACTGATACTTAAGTTCTATTTTTTTCCTCTGTTTTGTTCAAATGCCGCAAAAACGGTGCAATAATATCCATGGGGAGGGGGAAGAAGGTGGTAGAGTTTTTATCCCCCGCGATCTCCTTCATGGTTTGGAGATAACGAAGTTGCAGCGTAATCGGAGTCCGCTCCATCACTTCTGCGGCTTGAGTTAATTTTTCTGCCGCTTCTAACTCCCCTGCTGCGGCAATGATTTTTGCACGGCGCTCCCTTTCGGCCTCTGCCTGCTTGGCCATGGCCCGTTTCATTCCCTCGGGTAGCTCTAATTCCTTCAGCTCAACCGCGCTCACCTTGATCCCCCAAGGATCCGTACGGTCATCGATGATCTGCTGCAGTTCCATGTTGATTTTATCTCTGGCGGATAAAACCTCATCCAGCTCAGCGCGTCCTATTACAGAACGAAGCGTTGTCTGAGAAAGCTGACTGGTCGCCATGATATAGTCCTCTACCTCCACCATGGATCTTGAGGGTTCTAAAACGCGAAAGTAGACAACAGCGTTTACTTTAATGGGAACATTATCCTTTGTGATAACCTCTTGTACCGGTACATCCAGGGTAACAACGCGCAAATCGACCTTAGCCGTTCGGTCAACCCCCGGAATGACAAACACAATTCCCGGTCCTTTATGTCCGGCAAGACGGCCGAGACGAAAAACAACCAACCGCTGATACTCCGGGACAATTTTAACGGCAGCACCCATAATAAAGAGCAGGATCATCAGCCCTCCAAAGAAACTGCCCATGCTGAAAATACCACTAATAATGTTATACAACAACGTTATTCCTCCTTTTGACTTTCTTCCGCTTTATTCTGAACGAAATGCTCTTTATCCGTCCTTATTTTAACCGTTAGCATCAAACCGTCTACTGCAACAACGGTCACCTCTTGACCAATCTGTAGTGGTTCCCCCGTTACGTTGACGGCATTCCAGTATTCTCCATGAACCTGCACCATGACTAAATCTGCATTTTTAATAACACGGCCTTTAATGCCAAGCATTCCCTCTGATCCGGAAGCGGATGGCATACGGAGTGTTTTATATATTGCGCGCATAATAACAAAAAAAACAATAGCCATGGCGATTGTAGTGCCGCTGACCAAACCGACAGACTGGTGCAATAACTCTCCGCCGGGAGCTTGAAAGAGAATCAATCCCCCAAACAGCATCGTTGCCAATCCAATCACGATGAGGATCCCGAGTCCTCCCACTAAAAAATCAGCCACCATAATGCCAATCCCTGCAAGAAGCAGGAGAACTCCCGCCCAGTTTACAGGGAGAACGCGCATACCGTAGGCCGCGACCATTAATAAGACGGCACCTATCGTCCCCAGAACAAAACCACCCGGTGCCCTTGCCTCCAAAATGATCGCCATTACGCCGGCGATAAAAGCCAGGTAGGCGATATCAGGACGCGATAAAAATTCAAGAATGCGCAAACGAAGCGAGATGTCAATGCGCTGAATTTCCGTATTCTTCAAGGAAAGGGTACGTGTTTCTCCTCTTAGAACGACCTTTCGCCCCTCTAACTTACGAAACAGTTCATCCTCATCAACAGCCAAAAAATCAATAACTCCTTTTTGGAGTGCCTCTCGAGCGGTCAAAGAGACGCTGCTCGTCACCATAGATGCCAGAACTTTTTCATCGCGGCTCCGCTCTTGAGCTAAAGAGCGCATGCGCGCCGTAAGATCATTGACGATCTTGCGATTCATTTCCTTATCATCGACATCCTTACCCCCTGCGGTCACAGGGTGTGCTGCACCAATATGCGTACCAGGGGCCATCACGGCAACATGCGCCGCCTCTACCAAAAAAGCCCCGGCGGAGGCGGAGCGAGCTCCGGAAGGAGCAACCCAAACGACAACGGGAAAAGGAGCTCTCGTAATCGCCGATACTATTTCAGACATAGAATCAACCAATCCGCCGGGTGTGTTTAACGTCACAATAAGCAGGGCATTTTTATCCTCCCCTACTTTGGCAAAAATCTGCCGCACATGCTCCTCCATCGCGACTCCAATCACGCCGTTAACAGAGGCAAAATAAACGTGCGTTGCTTTCGTTGCCGCAGGGGCACTGCGTGGCACAAGAACGATACCGACGAATACAATAAAAAATAGCAAAAGGCAAAGACATTTTCTCATTTAAATATCCTCTCAAAAACCTCTCGTATGGATTCCACACCTATGATTCGAATGGAATCGTCCGATTCTTTTTCCCGCTTGCTTACTATAGCACACTTAAACCCTAAACGAGCCGCCTCTCTGAGGCGAAGACCCGTTCTGGGGGTAGGACGAATCTCTCCGCCCAATCCAACCTCACCAATGAAACAACAATCTTCGGCCAAGGCATGGTCCTTAAGGGAAGAAGCAAGAGC
>JAGPAO010000187.1 GCA_018063805.1 Synergistaceae bacterium
ATATAAAAAAAATTCTGGAGGATGTACCGCAGGTATTTCCGGCGCTGACCGATGATCTGAACGCGGAGTTTCATGAATACCTGGCCTATCTTGAGCGAGAAAAAACAGCTGTAGTCGGTTCCGTAGGCGCTATTGTGATGAATTGCAATCCCTTTACGAGAGGGCATCGCTATCTTGTGGAAAAAGCCGCAGCTGAGGTCGATTTGCTGTATGTGTTTATCGTGGAGGAGGATAAATCGTTCTTTCCCTTTGAGGATCGGTTGATGCTTGTACAAAAGGGATTGAGCGATTTGAAGAACGTAAAGGTGCTGAAGAGCGGCAAGTTCATCATCTCCACGATTACCTTTCCGGGGTATTTCTCCAAGGACAGCGCGAAAAGCGTGGCGGTGGATACATCCCTTGACGTCAGTCTGTTTATTGAGCACATCGTGCCGGCTCTTGGGATTGGTGTGCGTTTTGTCGGCAATGAACCGCTGTGCCCTATCACGAAGCAGTACAACAACACGATGCGCGCGATGCTGCCCAAGAGCGGTGTGCGGTTTGTCGAGTATGAGAGAACGGAGTTATCCGGTGAGCCCATAAGCGCGTCACGAGTACGGGCCCTGCTCGAAGAGGGAACTCCCGCAAGTTTTGAAGAACTGAAAAAATGGGTTCCGCAAACCACGTATGATTATTTGAGGGAGAATTATATGGATAAAACGCTGTAGCAAAAGGCCACACCGTCCCTGCACACGGGGAGGTGTGGCCTTTTGCCATCATTCGGAAATTTCACTCCGGAAAGGCAGCGCTTCCCCGCTTTTTTGCTTTGTTGAGGTACATGCGTTCATCCGCAATGCAAATGATCTCGTCAATACGTTCCTCTTTCGTGTTGCTGTCAATTCCTTTTACACCGCAACTGAAGGCTATCTCATAAGGGTGCATGTCTTGCTTGTTAATCGCTTCTAAGCTTTTCTCTATTTTACCGATGACTTTTTTTGCATTGGCAGGGGTGCAATCGTCCAGAAGAAGGAGGAACTCATCTCCGCCCCAGCGGCAGAAGATATCTGCTCCGCGCGTAAAGGCCTTGATGGCGGATACGAACGTGCTGATCATGATATCTCCTTCGTTGTGTCCGTAGGTGTCATTGACTTTTTTGAGCCCGTCCAGATCGATAAAACAGAGGCTCGCCGTTGTTTTTGATTCCTTTAATTGGAGCATCGCCTTCTCCAGCAATGAATACCCCCACTCCCGATTATAAATGCCAGTCATGCGGTCGATGGAGGCAAACTCGCGCAGCTCTTCCTCTTTTTCTTTTAAATTCGTGATCTCCGTAGCCACTTCCATGTGCACATAGCGGCCGTCAACCCAGCGAATGGGGTAATCGCGCACCAGATACCAGCGATTATTAATGGTGTTTTGGAACTCCCAAGTGCACGATTCCGACAGATTTCCATCGGGGTCAAAGGCTGTTTTTAGGTGGCAGAAGGAGCAGGGGGCGGTCTGGTTTTTTTGAATCGTTTTCCAGCATAGCTTCCCCTCGATTTTTTCTCCTTTGGGGATCGCGGCCATTTCTCTGACGGCTTTATTGGCAAATAAGATTTCACGTGTTTCAAAGTCGGCGACATAAATGAGTGATTTCATCGTATCCAATATCGTTTGCATGATGATTTGGTATTCGTGGGCGCTTGCTTCCGCGCGTTTCTGGAGAAGAACCCTCATGATGACGCGGGCGATAATTTGCAAGAGTTGGATTTCTTCCGGTTGCCACGTCCTTATTTCGCTGCAATCATCGCAACCGATAAACCCGATGATATTCTTCCCTTCCAGGAGGGGGATGATCATCATTGCTTTGATGCCCTGAGGTTCCACTATTTTCCGTTCGGACTCTTCTAATTTGGAAACATCATCCACGATGAAAAGGCCATTGGTGATTTTACTTATCGTGAGCGGTTCTAAAGCCATGTGTTGAAGTTGTGTTATTTGCGGTTTAACTTTAGAAGAACACCACTCGTAAGTATTCGAGAACAGGCCTTTTTGAGTCTCAAACAAGTAGGTGCGATCCGCATCAATGAAATTGCCGACCATGCTGAGTGTGCTGTTGATAACCGTATCCGCATCGGTCGAGTGGTAGAAATTATGGATGATAGTGAAAAGAAATTCCTGTATATGGCTGACAGTTTTACCTCTGCGCCCCTCACCCAATGCTCGCGTGTCATCATAAAAATAGAGGACGGCTGGAAGGGTTGCATCGTCAGAATCCAGAATGTTTCCTCTCGTCAAGACGCTGAGATTTCTTCCCTGCCCTGTTTGTATGGTCATGCGAAAAAATTGAGCGGATTCGGGAAGTGCTATCGTTTGGATCAGGGTATTGAATTCTGTTGATTCGCTGCAACCCAATGCATCCTGCAGCGGTGTCCCTTGCCCTACTGCGCGTTCCAATAGTAGTTTGGCCTCCGAGTTTATGTATAAAACCGTTTGGTTTCGGATGGAGCAGACAATGGTGGGGAAAGGCAGGTTATCATACAGGGCAGAATAAAGAGATAAAGACATAAATGCGCCTCCCGATAGGTGTGAGGTATTTTTTTCTGTAAGTCACAATGCTATTTAATTCAGCATACCATAAAAAAATAAAAAAGAGAATTGTATCTTTTATAAATATTGCTATTTGGTCTGTTGTTTTAGATGAAGGATCGAAGTTTCTCTTTTTTGCTGCATTTTTTGCCCGTGAGGCGTTATAATAAGAACGACAATTGAATACAGGCGCATTTTATGTGGGAATCCGGTAAAAATCCGGAGCGGCCCCGCCACTGTAATCGGGACGAAACTGCACAGGTCACTGCCTTTGGGTGGGAAGACGCAGGAGTAGGACGAACGAGAGCCAGGACACCTTTATAAATGCGATGGATGTTATGCGCGGGCGTAACGATCCCTCGCTTTGTCATGGGACATACGAGGCATTTTACACGAGAGGAACCGCGTCCGCGGTTCCTCTCGTCTTTGGTTGTGCGGAAGGAGACGGGCTGTTATTCGAAGAGTGTGTGTTTGGGTGGTTGCGGTTTTAATTTGCGGGGCGATGTTCCTTAATGGCGGCTGTTTTGCGTTGAGCGCGGATGCAGCAACTAAACCGCTGCGCATTATTTCGATGATTCCTGTGGGGACGGAGATTTTGTTTGATCTTGGGCTGGGCGATCAAGTGATTGGGGTAACGAAATTTTGTGATTGGCCGAAAGAAGCGCTGGCGAAGCCCAAACTCTCTGATTTACGTGATTTAAATCTGGAGATGATGGTTTCTTTAAAGCCTGATTTGCTGGTGGTTTCTGATTTGCAGCCGGAGTTGCAGGCGCGCATGGATTCCCTTGGTTTTCGAACGGTTCCTGTGCGGCAGGGAAGCGTTGCTCAGGTGTATGAGTCGATTTTGGCGGTCGCCAAGGCCTGCGGAGTGGAGGCTAAGGGGAGGAAACGAGTGGAAGAGCTGACGAAGCGGGTGGTTTATCTCAGAGGGTTGACGCAAAAACGCAAACGCCCCACCGTGCTGATTTCCGTGGGGCGTGATTTAACCCGAGAGCGTTTTGCAGATAGTTATTTTGCCGGTCCCAGCACATTTTATAATGAGCTTTTAACGATGTCCGGTGGTACGAATGTGCTGAACAAAGCAAATACGCGCGTACTGACCTATCCTCAGC
>JAGPAO010000188.1 GCA_018063805.1 Synergistaceae bacterium
CTCATCAACAATATGAACAACGTAAAATATGCCTCCCTTCTGTATTATGCCAACCATGCGGTGTGGCCGCAGCCAGGGAATGCTTCGGGGTGGACGATGAGCTTAGATAAGTTCTTGGATCGCTCTCTTGACTTGGAGGAAATGGAGTTGGATATCAAGTCCATTTCCGGGTATTATCTGATAGGATTTGTTGCGACATCGCAGAACGCGCCTCTGGCGAGGGTGCATTTTCAACAGTTGTGTGAAGCGGAAAGTAAGGGATCCCACCTCTTAAACGAGCAGGGAAAGCCATATGTTGCTGGCACAGCAAAAATATATATGGTTTTGCGCTGACGTTGAAGAGGGGATTTTTTAATCATTTTACAAAGATAAACGGATGAAATACATGGAAATAATGGTTTTTTGATCTTATATGTAGTAAAATGATTCACTATGCTATATATTAATTAGGGAGCGATGTTCATCCGCTGATTTTTTAGTATGGAATTACACCGTCATCGTATAAAGGGGAGGACCGCATGGGGTTACTCGGACGTCGTAAGGGAAAGACTAGGGCAGGATTGTTTATGTTCAGCGGGGTAATGCAGTACGTGGTGCTCTCCGGTGTACCGGGGAACTACAAACTGGAGCAGTGTTTGGAGGTGCCCCTTGATATGGGCGGGGCGCAGACGGATCTTTTTTCTGACCCGGAAAAACTCGCTGCAAATTTAAAGCGCATGAAGCAATCGGCCGGAGGCAAGTGGGCTCCGGAAGTTATGGTTGGAATTCAATCGAGGGATGTGCTTATACGTACGGTTGAAATGCCGGCGATGGATTTAAAAGAGACGAAGAATGCATTTCGCTTTGACTTTGATAAGTTTTTCCCCATTCCCGTGGATGAAGCCACGTATGATCTATCTCCCATAGATTACCCCTCCGCAGCGGATGCACAATCCAGTCCGCACTATTTGGCCGCAGCGACACGCACCCGTTCGATGGAAAATCTATTGTATACGGCCAAGAATGTTGGCTTGAACGTTGTGGGTGTTGAACCCGGTTCTGTGGCGGCCGTTCGCTGTATGATGGGGCCGATTCCCCCTCAGGGGGGGAGTTTGTGCGTTATTGCAGGTGCGGCGAGTTCGATTGCTGTTGTTTGCTATCATGATAACGGCGTGATTTACCGAAATATCGGGCAGGCGTTTGCTGTCGAAGAGATCACCCCTGCGTTTGTGGACACTTTTTCTCGCGATATTCAATCCACTTTGAACTTTGCCGCTGCGCAGCTGTGGAATTTTAGCTGTTCTGCCATTCTTATAGCCGGATATGGAGCGATGCACGCATCCATGATTAAAAAAAGTGTGGAGGAATTCACATCGCTCCCCGTTGTGATGATTAATCCCTGGGAGCTGTGGGGCGTGAAGAATCCGCCGCAACAGACATTTGGCTTTGAAATCCCCATGGGCTTGGCCCTGAGAGCTTGAGGTGAAGCCATGCAGGTATTATTAGATCTTCGTCCGCCCAAAATAGTTCAGGAACAGAAAAAGAGGATCAATCCCCTTCGTTTGGTTGTTGCGTTGCTCTTTGTCGTCTTCACCGCGCTTTCCCTGTTCAACGTAGGGTATATGTACTTTCAGCTTGACGCGATGAATAACGAACTGGGAATGGAGAACAGTGCCAAGGATACAATCCAATCAACGGTGCTTCGATTGGATGAGGAACTCACCAAGTTGCGGGATACAGCTAAGGCCTTCAACGATTACCTTGTTTTTACCAAATCAGACATACCGGTGGTGGAAGTTTTGGCCGCTTTGGAGGCGATCACCCCTCAAAATTTGAAGATTGAGAGTTTTACACTGAACCCAGGTGCTGCAGCAATGGTGGGGGTGGGGCTTGAGGATACGGATGTCGTTCAATTCGCTCAAAATCTCGAACAGATCCCCGGTATTATTTCAAAGGTGAACCCGCCGATTACGAGTAAGCGAACGGTCGGCAATCGTCTTGCCGTGCAGTTTAACATGACTGCTATGGTCAACGATTTGGGTACGATTTTTGCCAATAGCAAAAAAGAGACGGAAGCGGCTCTGAGCGAAAATTCAGGAGATCAGCAAGAGGGGGTTAAACCGTGAAGGTTTCTGAACGGATGCGCAAGATCCTCACTTTTTTAGCGTTTGTTTTGCTTGTTGTCCTTGTTGCAGCACAGTATTTTTTACAGCAGGAGCTGATTGCCGTCAACACCCAGTTGCAAAGCACGCGCTCTTCTGCAAAGGAGTTGTCTCGCACTTCGGAATCCAGAGCGCTTGCGGTGTCTGCGTATAAGGCTCTTACCGGTGATGCCCCTGAGGAGCTTTACCAACGTCCGGAAAATGCGGTGCAGTTTTACAGTACCGTAGACGAAGTGTTGCGCCAGTATGGGCTTGTCCACTCGGGGATCACCCCACAAGCGGGAACTGACCCTCTGGAACTTGGTTTGAGTGTGGAGTTTTCCGGTCCTTATTACGGTTTTTTAAAAGCGATGGCTGCTTTGCGGCAGAGTCCCTATTTGATGAAGACGACCACGCTGACACTGACGTATTATACGGGCACGGGGAAAAAGGATTCTCTTCCCGGTGAGGGGAATATCACAGGCAAGATGACGATCGTCAGTGCTCTGAAGAATTAGTGGCGGGGAGAGGGCAAAATGGCAGAGACGGATGCAAAACAAGCAAAAGAAAAAACGATCATATCTCTATTGATAGTAATGGTGTTAGCCTTGGGCTGTGCCTGGAGTTTTATGCAATTTCAAAAAACCCAAGCAATTCTTTCCGGGGAGTATGCGCTGCAATTACAGGAAACGCCACCTGTGCCGGATACCGCGGCACAGGATGAAATTGTGGGCGTGCAACAAACCAACACAGCTTTAGCTTCCATTGGAGAGGCGAGGCGGCAGTCCATGCAGACGGCGCTTCTTGCCGAAGCTACAGGGCGTTTCCCCATCGCAAACGGAGAGATGATTCCGGCACTTCGCGTAGCGGTAGTGCAACAGACCGACCCGGAAGCGGTGGTCGAGGATTCTCCCCCCGAGATTACGGTTCGCGCCGTATTGCTCTTAGGACAGACGGCGATCGCGACGATAGATATTGCCGGCGAAGGGGACGGAATCATTGTTCAGCCTGGAACTCGTTTTGATGGAGGTAGCGGTAAAATACTCAGTATTAATAGTAAGGGAGTGAAATACCAATGGAAGAAAAAACGCTACGAGGCGCTCTTCGCCCAATGAAACGCCGATTAGATATACCCAGAGCTACTTTGTTTTTATTATTAGCGGCGTTGCTTCTATTTTGTAGCGGTGAGATAGCGGTCGCAAAAGTTCAGACGGCTTTTGAACCGGGTAGAGTTCTGCCCGGAAAAGCGGAACCCGGTGTGGCGTCTGGTATTCGCCTCACTCAAGCAGGAAATGACACTATTTTAATGTGGGTTGCTGGAAGAGGCCTTCCTCACCCTAGGATTGTCCCCGGTCCCGGGGTTGCTCTGATTCTTGAGTGGGATGGAGTTCGTTTCCCGGAAAACACGGATAAGCGCGATTGGTGGAATGATTATGGGTGGGATATTCTGCGAATAGAGCGAAAAAATACGTCGGATTGGTGGAGGGAGTATCACTTTCCTCT
>JAGPAO010000003.1 GCA_018063805.1 Synergistaceae bacterium
ATCTGAAATGGACTTATACTCCCAACCGGACAACCCGACAAGTTCAATTAATTCCATCGCTTTCTCTTCTCGCAGCAACCGAGAAACTCCCCGCACCTCAAGACCGTACGCGACGTTCCCAAGGACGTTGCGGTGCGACATCAAACCAAACCCCTGAAAAACCATGGACATCTTTGTCCTGCGAATTTCTCTGATTTCTTTTGGGTTCATGGCCATCATATTACGGTTTTCAAATAAAATTTCTCCGGATGTTGCCCTTTGAAGCATGTTGATGCATCTGATAACCGTTGATTTTCCAGAGCCGGAAAGACCGATTAAAACAAAGATCTCACCTTTATTGACCTGAAATGAAACATTATTTACGGCAAGGGTAACTCCCGTCTTGCGCAGTATTTCATTTTTACTCGCTCCATGCTGCATCATTTCTCTGGCTGCCGATTTATTGATGCCAAAAAATTTTGTCACATTTCTGAGGCTCAAAATGCTTGTGCTTTCCTCTGTTTTTTGACTCATCTTCGTCCCTCAATTTTTTTAACAAACCCCTGTGACAAACGATCCATAATAATGGCAATAAAAACGATGGAAATGCCCGGCAGCATGGCCCGTCCCATTTCCGTTCTGTTTGTCGCAAGCAGAATCTCCATGCCAAGTCCATCCGCTCCAATCAACGCGCAGGTAACGACCATTCCCATCGCCATCATGATCGTCTGATTCACACCGGTCATGATCGTGGGCAAAGCTTGAGGAACTTGTATATTAAAAAGCAATTGCAATCGCGTTGAGCCGAAAGACACCCCTGCCTCCACAACTTCTTTATCCACATGCGCGATCCCATGGCTTGTCATGCGGATCATCGGGACAATGGAATACATCAGGGTTGCAATAACTGCGGGCGTTTTCCCCACGCTAAACAGCATGGCTGCAGGTATTAAATAAACGAAGGTGGGGATGGTCTGCATAAAATCCATCGCAGGTCTCATGATCATAGCAATATGTTTGTTCGTTGCAACCAGTAACCCTAGAGGAAAACCGAGCAATAGCGCCAAAAAAACGGAGACGGTAATAATACTCAGAGTCTGCAGCATCATTGACCAAAGACCAAACGCCCCCACTGCAAATAGCATGCCACCGTACAATAGTCCTAATTTTAACTTACCGGTTAACTTATAACCCGCAAAAACAATAAGAAGGATAAACAACCACCAAGGTACTACTGTAAAAATAGACTCTATTCCGTTCAACATCCAAACCGTTGCCGTTTTTATCATGCCAAGAGTTTCTCTATGATTACGGCTAAAGGCTTTGATGGCATCATCCATAGCGGTACCCGGATTTAAAATGAAACTCTCAGGAAATTGTGTGATCCATCCTCTCATCTAACCTCTCCCATCCTGTTAAATCTGCAGCAAAACTGCCTTGTATGGAATTGCTTGGTGCCCCTCCTTGTCGGATTACACCCGGCAATTCCATAATAAAAAAGCAGATTAAATCAAACGTGTTTTCTAAATTTTGCCCAAAGCATCTCGGACTTTTTTTGCATTCTCAGGAACAAGCCATTCGTCCAAAAGCGCATCGTTGTTTTTCAGAAACCAGATCGCAACCTTTTCATGGGAATCTCCGCTTTCCTTAATTCGGGCGAGGGCTTTGGAAACAAGTTTCGATCCCGTTTGATATTTAGAGAAAAAAGGGACGAGATCGGGTGCTTTTTTAGAGAAGTAGCTGCTGCTGACAATGCGCAGGGGCTGTTTGGGAATCTCTGTTCTCCCCTCCTTGTATCCTTTTGGATTATAAGGAGCATCCTCCAGAAGAATGAGATCTAAATCTCCCGTTACCCATGTGGGTTCGTAACAATAGCCAACCCATGGCTCCCCTAAATTATAGGCGGAGGCAATGGAGGTAAATAGGACGGCTTCACTGCCAACCCTAAAATAGTTATAATTTTCGTTTAATTTATAGTGTTTATATTTTTCAAACATTATTTGATCGATCATCCACCCGGGAATAGCCCCGTAAATTCGTCCTCGCGATGGCTTTTCCGGATCTTTGAATACAGATGCGTATTTTTTTAGATCAGCGACGGTTCTAAGCTTTGGGGCTACCGCTTTTATTCCCCGTTTGGGATCTCCCTTTATCACATAGCTGGGAACATAGAACCCCTGTGCGCTGTCGGGAACTAAAACACCCAGAGGGATAATTGTCTTTTCTGATACATCCTTTTGGTAAGTCGCGACATTCTCCGTCCAACTTTCAATATCCAAGTCGACATCACCGATGATCATTGCCTGCCAGTTAAGATTAGATGAACCGGTAGAATACCTTACCTTATAACCGTCAAAACCATTTTCAACGATAAACTTAGCCACAGCATTGTGAAAAAGCTGGCTATCCCACTGGTTATTAGAAAATACGATCGTTTTTTGTGCCGAGGCAGTGGAAACTGGGGAAAATGCAAGAAACAAGAAAAGCAAGAGGGGGAAAATAAACGTTCTCCGTGTCATGAATGAAACACTCCTTCCTTGGCATTTGAATTAAAAAATCAAATACCGTTGATACAAATATAAGTGAACTCGTTACAACGCAGCACATTCTGAATTTTTGATCATCGCAACACCTCCCCCTATACACTCACATCTGTATATACGATGAAACAGATGAGGCAAGGCAAACAGAGCATTATAAAAAGAAATAAATCAAACGAATATTACTAAGAAGAATTCCATAAAATAGTCAGAAAAACGCTGAAAAAACGATTAACGGGGCAACTTCATCCCAATCCGCATTCCAAATGAACCTTAATTTTATTTTAGGAGAGCGAAACAAGGATGTCAAGTTATAAGGGATGCATTATTGGTTCACTAAAATAACGTTAGCTGGCTACCCGAGCTTAAAACCGCTTGATAAAATTTCCAATTCAACTTCCTTTGTTAGAACATCAGCGTAACTAAAAGAAACCGTGCTGTTTTGTGACTCGACGTACATCGTAAACAAACTTGGATAGGCATCTAAAATAACCCCGTGCCGCTCCTCCATCTTCCTGCGCCCATTCATCGCACGATAAAAAACTCGGGATCCTTTGTGTAACTGAACCTGCTCGCGAATAACGGTCAAGCTTACAGCCATTCTTGTCACCCCAGCAATCACTTATAATAGTTTTATTATACATCAAAAAAAACAAAAACACAAGCTTTTACTGCTTTGTCGCAGTGAAAGCTTGTGTTTTTCTTGGTAAAAACAGATGTTTGGCACTATTTTTTCAAAAAAAACTTATGGAATTTTTCGCCGGAAATATACCGTAATCATTAAACAATCCCTAAACCAACGAGCGCCAGAGAAACATGCTCCTCCGTCAGAGCAATACACCGCTGCTCATTGCGTTGTCGCAGGGCCTCTAAAATACGACAGTGCTCATCCAAACTTGGGTTATTGGCAAAATCAAAAAAACGCTCAAAAAAGACCATATAGATAAAAGTTTTTGAGAGGATGTCCGCGACATAGCTGCAAAGAACAGCGTTGCCCGCCGCCTCGGCTATCGTGAGGTGAAATAAAGAATTAACCTCAAGGTAGCGCTCAATATCCCTATCTTTAAACACCGCGCGCTCTGTTTCTATCGTATCTTCAAGACGCGCCAAAAATAAAGAGGTTACGTTGGACACAGCCATTGAAATACTCCATGATTCTAATCGGCTCCGAACAGCATAAGCATCTACTACCTCCTTTTTTGTAGGAGACGCGACCCACACACCGCTATTTGGAACAAGATAAACAAAACCATCATTACTTAAACGCCTTAAAGCCTCTCTAACAGGAGTACGGCTTACCAGAAGCTGTTCTGCAAGCCCGATCTCGGAAAGCCGCTGCCCGGCTCTCAGTTCTTTTATCAAAATCATTTTTTTTATCTGATGGTACGTCGAATCGACAACACTTGAGTGATGCTGGGTCATCATTCATGCCCCTTCCGTTCTTTACTTGTTTAACGACAACTAGAGTAGTTTACATTCACAGCGAATACTTCGCAATGCATTCTCTTAGCATCAAATAAAAACAACACATAACCAGCATATAAATACTGAATAAAATCATCGTTCCCAAAAGTAGCGGCATCAAATTTTCAAAAACACTTGACATCTAGTATTTTATTTCTTATTATTCAATTGGATACAATGAATACAACATTCTGGAGGTGCACCCTATGGATTGGGAATTATCCTTTGGTCTAAAAGGTAAGGTCATCATCGTAACAGGTGCCGCATCAGGTATAGGGAAAGGTTGTGCGGAGTTTTTATCATCACTGGGAGCAAGCATTGCCATATGGGATTTCGATCGGGCAAAAGGAGAAAAAACAGTCTCGGAAATTGGAAACAACGCAATTTTTGTTGAATGCAATATCACATCAGAGGAGAGTTGCCGATCAGCAACCGCAAAAACTATGCAGCAATACGGCTCTATTTTTGGACTTGTCAATTGCGCCGGCGTTATTCGCCGCAAGGATGTAACAGAACTTGAAGAGAAGGACTGGGATATTGTTCTTGATGTCGGTTTAAAGGGCGCTTACCTCGCATCCAAATATGTTGTCCCGGAGCTGATCAAAAATGGAGGCGGAAGCATCGTAAATATCGGTTCCGGATGGGGTATCAAAGGAGGGCCTAAGGCCGTAGCCTATTGCGCCGCAAAGGGCGGGATTGTAAACCTAACTCGCGCAATGGCTATTGATCACGGATCGCAAAACATCAGGGTAAACTGCGTCTGTCCCGGAGACGTGGATACTCCCCTTCTTCGCGATGAAGCACGCCAATTGGGTTACGATTTGGACAAGTGGCTCGCAGAAAGCGCCGATCGCCCCTTGGGGCGTTTGGGAACGCCCTTGGATATAGCCAAAGCAGTGTATTTTTTTATGAGCGATCTCTCCTCATGGGCAAGCGGATCTAATTTAGTCATCGATGGAGGTGGCACGGCATGAGCATGTTGAATCATCCCTATATTCCAAACTCGGATCCCGCCATTCAGGCAAAAATGCTCGAAGAAATCGGAGCATCTTGTATCGAAGATTTCTTCAAGTGTATTCCTCAAGAATTACGATTCAAAGAGAAATTGGATATTCCGGCCCCTATTCTCTCTGAAGCCGATTTAAAACGCCACGTTGAGGGCATCTTGTCCAAGAATCAAACGAGCAATGAAATGCTCTCCTTCCTTGGCGGAGGGTGCTGGAATCACCATGTACCCGCAATATGCGATGAAATCAACGGCAGATCAGAGTTTCTAACCGCATACGCAGGCGACCCCTATGAAGACCACGGACGTTTTCAGGCTTTATTTGAATACGCCAGCATGATGGCAATACTTCTTGAGACGGATGTCGTTAATATCCCCACTTACGACGGATCTCAAGCTGCGGGAACGTCGCTGCGGATTGCGTGCCGCATTACAGGCAGAAACCACGTCCTCGTCTCAGAACACACAAACCCCGATCGGCTTAAAGTCATTAAAACATATCTGGAACCTCAAATCCAAGTCACAACCGTCGCTTGCGATCCTCGCACAGGAGATGTGGACATGGATGACCTGAACAAAAAAATTTCCGAGACGATCGCCGCCGTTTACATTGAAAATCCTTCGTTCTTGGGAAATATCTCCGTGAAAGGACAGGAGATGGCGGACGCGATCCACGATAAAAAGGGGCTCTTTATCGTTTTTACAGATCCTACATCCCTGGGAACGCTTACCCCCCCCAGCCGATATGGCGCAGATTTAACGTGCGGCGAAATTCAACCCTTGGGAATTCATATGCACTACGGCGGCGGACGCGGCGGCTTTATTGCCAGCGCAGATCGGGAGGATTTCGTTCTGGAGTACCCCTCTCGCCTCTTTGGAATCGCGCCCACCTCTAAAAAAGAATGGGGTTTTGGCGACGTTGCCTGGGAACGCACCTCTTTTGCAAAGCGTGAAGAGGCAAAGGAATTTGTCGGAACAGCGGCGGCGCTCTGGGGAATCACCGCAGGCGTTTACCTCGCCTCTATGGGACCCAAAGGGATGCAGGAACTGAGCACGGGGCTGATGCAACGATCCTGCTACCTCGCTCAAAAAATATCCGCACTTCCCGGTGTGAAACTGCCCTTCCGCAATGGCATCTGCTTCAAAGAATTCGTCGTCAACTTTGACGGAACAAATAAAAGAGTAGCGCAGATCAACAAGGTTCTTCTGGATCGTGGGATTTTCGGCGGGCACGATCTTTCCGGGGATTTCCCTCAACTGGGCCAGAGCGCCCTTTATTCCGTTACAGAGGGGCATACGCAAGCGGATTTAGATCAGCTTGTTTCCGCACTCTCGCAGATTCTTGTGTAGATTGGAGGATGACATTATGGATGTAAGAAAAGAAACACCCGTTCGCAATTACCATCAAGCGCGATGGGATGAACCCATTATATTTGAACTCTCAACACCGGGTGAACGAGGAATACTCCTTCCTGAAGCGGAAGTGGGTGTCGCGGCCTGCAACGAAACCATTGCGGCAATTCCGGAGTCCATGCGAAGAAAAACGCCTCCTCCCCTGCCGGAAATGTCGCAGATGCGCGTGCTTAAACATTATATGCATCTGAGCCAAGAAAACCTCGGCGCAGACGAGACGGTTGACATCGGGCAGGGCACTTGCACCATGAAATATAGCCCCAAAATCAACGACCGTCTGGCAGGTTCCCCAAAAATGGCGGATCTTCATCCTCGTCAGGATGAGCAAACGGTTCAAGGGGCGTTGGAAATCTACTGGAAGACAGAGCAATTTATGAAGGCCATTTCCGGTATGGACCGCTTCTCCTTCCATCCGGGAGGCGGCTCTCAAGCCATTTTAGCCATTGCCACGGTTATTCGTAACTGGGTTGACGCCAATGGATTGACCGATACAAAAGATGAAATCATTACGACGATCTTCTCACACCCCTCAAACCCTGCCTGTGCTGCTATAAAGGGTTTTAAACTGATCACCATTTATCCGGATAAAAACGGACGCCCCGATCTCGAGGCGATGAAAGCCGCTGTTAATGAGCGAACCGCCGCTCTATTTATCACCAACCCGGAGGATATCGGTATTTACAACGGAGATATTTTGGAGTTTACCAAGCTTGTCCACAGCGTCGGAGGGCTTTGCAGCTACGACCAGGCCAATGCAAATGCTCTGCTGGGGATCACGCGCGCACGTGAGGCAAATTTTGATCTCTGTTTTTTCAATATCCACAAGACATTCGCCTCCCCCCACGGCTGCGGCGGCCCCGGTTGCGGCGTCGTCGGCGTCAAAGAAGAATTGGTTCCTTACCTCCCCGCGCCGCTTGTCGGCTACAACGAAAAGGAGAATCGCTATTACTTGGACTATGATTCCCCCTCCAAAACAATGCGGGTCAAAGATTTTTACGGTGTTTTACCGGCTATTGTCCGGGCATATGCATGGATTCGCGCTCTTGGAGCGGATGGACTTAAAACAGTCTCACATGTAGCCGTTCTCAACAACAATTATGCGTTCCAAAAAATCATGAAGATGAGAGGGGTAGACGCTCCCTTTGCAGCCGGAGAGCATCGAATGGAGCAGGTGCGATACAGCCTGCAAAAATTAAAAGACGATACGGGTTTAGGGGTCGCAGATGTTATCAACCGTATTTTTGATTACGGCATGCACCTCTGGTCCAGTCATGAACCCTGGCTTATCGCCGAACCCTTCACCATCGAACCGACGGAGTCCTACTCGAAATCGGAAATTGACGAGTATCTGGCAGCCTTGGAACAAGTGCTGAAAGAAGCATACGAAAATCCGGAACTACTGAAACACGCACCGCATAACTGCGCCATTCATCACGTCGATCACGACTATTTGGACGACCCCAAACGATGGGCGATGACGTGGCAAGCGTACGAGAAAAAATACAAAGGATACTTTGAGCCGCGTTAGCACGATGAAACGACTCGGATTTCTCGTAAACCCCATTGCAGGCATGGGGGGACGGGTAGCCCTTAAAGGGACGGACGGCACGGATATACTGAAAATTGCAAGGGAGCGCGGGGCAACACCGCTTGCCCCGCTGCGGGCATCCCTTGCGCTTAAATCCCTTCTGCCGCACAAGGATGATTTCGAATTGCTCACAGGCCCTGCGGATATGGGTGAAAATGAGGCAAAGTCGCTTGGTTTTCACCCATGCGTTTTAGGAAAAACAGCAACAACGCAATCATCACCGGAGGACACGCGCGATATCGCTCAAAGGATGACGGCAATGGGGTGTGAGCTCCTTTTATTCGCGGGCGGAGACGGAACGGCGAGGGATATTTATGAAAGTATTGGCGACAACATGCTTTCTCTTGGCATACCCGCAGGAGTTAAAATACACTCCGCCGTTTTTGCCACATCCCCAAAATCGGCAGGAGATATCGCCCTTCTCTGTCTTTTTGAAGAACAGCGAAGCCTACGTACCCGATTAGCGGAAGTGATGGACATCGACGAAGAAAAGTATCGCAACGGCATCTTATCCGCAAAACTTTACGGTTATTTGAAAATTCCGTACGAAAGAGGGCGCGTGCAGGGACTTAAGGCCGGAAGTGCCTTAAGCGATGAGGCCGCACAGGCCTCTATAGGAAGCGATATCGCGGAAAAAATGGCTCAAAATCCATCCGTGCTTTGGTTCATGGGCGCAGGAACAACGCCGATGGCTATTCTTAAGCTGCTTGGGCTCAAGGGGACGCTTTTAGGTGTGGATGCAATCGTCGGAGGGGAGGTTATCGGAAGGGACTTAAATGAACGCCAAATCCTTGAGTTGATCAAAAAACACTCGAATACGCGTATTGTCGTCACCCCTATCGGTGGACAGGGATTTATCTTTGGACGCGGAAACCAGCAATTCAGCCCGGATGTCATTCGTCTTGCAGGCATCGGTAACATCACCATACTGGCAACAGCGGCAAAACTTCATGGACTGGGGGGGCAACCTCTTCGTGTTGACACCGGCGATAGCGGTCTTGACACGGACATGTCCGGATATTACCAAATAGTAACCGGATACCATCAATCTGCAATGTATCCTGTTCAGTCGTAATCATGAAACACATACAAGCACACTGAAATCGGATCACCAGAGTAGAACCTACACATTCTGAAGGGAGCTATGTTTAAATGAAAGCACTTCTGAAACTCTCTCCGATAGCTGTAATCGCCGGGCTTATGCTTTCAGGGATGGACATCCTGATTGCAGCACCTATCTCCTTTTCTTTTGCATGTATTGTCGCTATGGTCGCGGATCGTTTTACATTCCAAGAATTACTGGACGCCGCCTTGGAAAATCTAAAGCATTTCCTTATTGTTTTTCTCATCCTTCAGTGTGCCTATGCCGTCGCCGAAACATTTATGGCGACAGGTGTAGCTGCAGCTATTATCAACCTCTCCCTGTCTTTAGGGCTCACCGCCAAGCTGTTGGCTCCTGTTGCGTTTTTGGTTACCTGTATTCTCTCCATTGCAACCGGCACCTCATGGGGGACTTTTGCTGCTTGTGCCCCTATCTTCCTCTGGCTAAACCATATTGTCGGCGGAAACATGCTGCTGACAATCGGTGCGATTGCCGGCGGCTCCTGCTTTGGAGATAATATAGGGTTGATATCCGATACCACCGTCGTTAGCTCCGGGATGCAGCGCGTCGAAATCATCGACCGAGTCCGTCATCAGGGAGCCTGGTCCGGTATTTGTTTGGTTCTTGCAGCCATTGTCTTTTATCTCGTATCCGCGTTTACCGGTCTTCCGGATACGGTGGGGCAGGCGACGGATGCAATCAATCAAATTCCCAAAGAAGTTTGGGAGGCACTTGCGGAAAAACGCCCCTCTGCTGTCACGCTACTGGAGCAGGTCAAGAGCGGTGTTCCTTACCTTATGATTCTTCCCCTCATTATCGTTCTGGGGCTTGCTTTTAAGGGCGTTAACACTCTTCTTTGCCTTGGAGCCGGTATTGTTTCTTCGCTTATTCTGGGCTTCTTTACGGGAACGGTAGCCAGCCTCTCGGAGTTTCTTGAACTGGTCTACACCGGCTTTTCCGATGCCGGCGGCTGGTCGATCGCTATGATGCTCTGGGTCGGTGCCTTTGGAGGCGTCATGAATAAAATGAAGGCCTTTGACCCTGTTGCAAATTTTGTCCTGCGCATTTCCAATAACGTGCGGCAGTTGATGACATGCAACGCCCTTATGTGCCTTCTCGGAAACGCCGCCTTGGCCGATGAGATGGCTCAAATTGTCACCATCAGCCCTATCATCCGTACCCTCACTGAAGAAAATATCGAGGGCAGTAAAGAAGATATGTACACGCTGTCGTTGCGCAACGCGACTTATGCGGACGCCATGGGAGTGCTCGGGTCGCAACTGATCCCATGGCATGTTTACTTAGGGTTCTTCATTGGTATTAGCAAGTCCGTCTATCCCTTGGCGGAAGGGCTGACTCCGGGGGGAATGATTATGCACAACTACTTTGCCTGGATTGCCGTTGTGTCGATGTTAGTTTTAACATATACGGGATGGGATCGATTTATCCCTCTTTTTAAATTGCCATCAGAACCGCAGGTTCAACTGCGTAAAAAAAATAGGTAGGGGGATTTTTCATTGGCCAGTTTTGAAGAACTAAAAGGAAAACGAGTCCTGATCACGGGAGCGGCAAGCGGTATTGGACTTGCCACAGCGGAGCGTTTTGCAAAAGAGGGCAGCTATGTTTTTATCGTAGATTACAATGAAAAAGCCCTCAAAGAGACGATGCAAAACCACCCTACCTTCTCCGGTAGTTTTTGCGCGGACGTGAGCGATGAAACACAAGTCGCAACCGCCTTCAAACAAATGGATGAGCTGTTGGGCGGCATTGATGTTCTCGTTTCCAACGCGGGGATCAGCATCCGAAGCGACTGCACAGATATTCCCTACGCACAGTGGAAAAAAGTCATGGATATCAATTTAGGGGGAATGTTCCTTTGTGCGAGAGAAGCCGCCCGCCGAATGGCGGCTCAAAAATCCGGGGTTATTTTGATGACCGCTTCCTCCAACGGAACGGAGGGGCATCGTTGGTACGCAGACTATAACGCCTCAAAAGCGGGGGTTATTCTCCTGTGCAAATCCATGGCGCTGGAGCTTGCCCCATTGGTGCGCGTCAACTGCGTCTGCCCCGGGTATGTCTTGACTCCAATGCAAAAAGCGGAATACTCTGAAGAAGCTCTGCAGGAGGTAAATGAGGGTATTCCGATGAAACGCCACGCAGAACCGGAGGAGATCGGCGCGCTCTTTGCCTTTCTCGCTTCCGACGACGCAAAGTACATCACCGGTGCGGATATCCGAATTGATGGAGGAGAAACCGCAGGACTCTATAGCTAGTTCCAGATATTTCTACAGACAAGCAGGGGAGAACCGAAAAATAAAGGTTCTCCCCTGCTTATTGAAAAAGTAATTCTACTCCGACTCCCCTTTTAAGTAACGATAAAAAGCGCTGTTTACATAAATGGGTCTTGAATCTACGGACCGATCGGGGGCAAGCGCCTGCAGTTGTGCTGCGGTCTCGTCTTTTTTCTCAGCCAAAGAAAAGGGATGGATAGAAAAATGATTGTGTGTCAGAACGTTATCGTAAATTAAGTGGTAATCTTCCGCATTCATAGGCGTAGGCGAGCTGTAAAGAGGCTGCCACCAGGAATCAATCAAAAGCGGCTTATCTTTGGGATCAGCGCTGTTTTTTTTCGCGAATTTTTTGATTAAAGCATCAAACCTTGATTTGTCCTTTGCAGTCGCAAATTCAAAAGAAAGATCATACTCATACGAGTGGGCCAGGTAAAAATTCTCCTCGTGATTTTCAACTCTATACGTGGGCGACGGTTTGGGTATCGCACCCCACTCCAAAAGATATTCGTAAATAGAAAGCTTAGGCTCCAATTGAACTTTCGCAACGATCCCCTCCCGTTTCATGAGAGCGATCAATTGCTTCACGTGATCGATGGAACTGTGGCTGTACGTAAGCGTCAAATCCGGGAAAAACCGGGGAGCATAGCGGTCGTTTTTCAGATTAAACCCGGTAGTGATCTTTCTCTTTACAGCTCTTTTCCCTACGGTGTAGAGCTTGGGGTCCATCATGCCCAATCCTTCTCGGTAATTGCTCAGGATGCGCCCATAGATATCCGGTTGATCGGTAGTCCCCAGAAAATTACGTCCCTTGCCCTTGGCATCGGCGACAAAGAGCAAAACGCGTGCAACCAAATCTCTTTGCGCGGGGGTATCCTTTAAAAGAATGTCCAAATCGCTGGAGAGAATCATCCCTATATCAACAGCGGCGGCGGCTTCTTGCAGCTCATTTTTGTCCAGCAGCAGCGCCTGCCGGTCATGATCCAACGTCTCCTCCACATTGCGGTCGCTATAAGTGGGAACCAGCTCCTTAAAACCGGCTAATTTTAACCCATAGCGGATGGCGCGAAGGGCGCTCAGCGGTTTATCTGCAGAAAGAGGGGTAACATCGTGGCTTCGGATAATCTTATCTGCAGCCGTTAAAAATTGCTTTTCCGTGCGCAGATTATCCCAATCGATCCCAAAATAATGAGAGAGATACGCCTCTCGGATATCAACACCGGGGCGTACTGAAGAGTGAGCGGCCTTGTCGAACAGCACTGGCGATAACAGCAGTGAAACGATTAAAGCAAGCAAGACCCCGTTTTTAAAAAATTGTTTACGCGTGTACGATGTAACGATCATGAATTCCAACACTCCTTAATAAAAATATGCGCTAAAAAGGGTTAGCGCTTACCCTTGTCATAAATATCGCCCAATGCTTTTGGGGCACGGCTGTTCTTAGAGAAGAGAACCAACAGCAGCAGCGTGAGGATATAAGGAAGAATCATCACAAGATCCGAAAAACTTCCGGGCAAAGCCAAATACTGACTCAGCCGGTACCCCCCTGATCGAGCAAAACCAAAAAACAGACACGCCCACAAAGTAGGTGTAATCCGCCAATTACCGAAAATAAGTGCCGCAATAGCCAGATAGCCGTTCCCTAAATAAATGCCAGGGGAAAAGCTGGCGGAATTTAAGTAGGCAAAACAGATGCCCCCAAGACCAGCAAGAGCGCCTGAGATAAGAACGGCACTATAACGCGTGTTGGCTACACTGATTCCGCAAGCATCCACTGCCTGAGGGTTTTCACCGCACGCACGCAGATGCAACCCGTACGGCGTTTTGTAAAGAAGCACATAGCTCATGAGTGCCACTAAGATAATAATAGGTAAGAACGTGTAGACATCCGTAAAAGCATAACCCAGAAAGGGAATTTCAGAAAGATAAGGAACTGTAAAACGCGGAAACACGCTTAATATAAATTTATCCGATGGCCTGGAAAAGAACACCGCATTGATTTGTTTGGTTAGAAAAACGGTGGTTGCCATCGCTAAAATATTCACCACGACACTGCTGATAATGTGGTTTGCCTTAAAGCGAATGCACAATAATGCGTGGACGCCTGCCGCAACGATACCGCCCATTGCGGCAAAAATAAGGGCCATGTAGGGAAGATAAGAAGCATGAGGATCCGCATAAGACGCGATAAGGACAACGGCAAGAGCTCCTGTAAAAGCGCCGAAACCTTGAATACCTTCAAGCGCGAGATTGATAATACCGCTTCTTTCGCTGTAGATACCTGCTACGGCGATAATAAAAAGAGGAAGTGCAAAAGCAAACCCGTCAATAATCAGTGTTTTCATCAGCCCTTATGCTCCTCTCTTTGCGTTTGCTTTTCTCCTATAAAGTGACGTATGGCAACAGAGCACGCACTGAAAAGCAAGATAATAGCGGTAAACACCGAGGCTATTTCCTGTTGAATCCCCGCAGCGGAGCTCATGTAGGCGCTTCCCGTATTGATGGTTGTTATTAATAATGAGGAAAAAAGAATCCCCACCGGATTGGAGTTGGCGAGCAGAGAAACGGCGATGGCGTCAAAACCCATGGGAGACAAGACTCGCGGCGCAATGGAGGCGTAAAAGCCCAAATAGTAACACACACCTGCAAGACCGGCGAGCGCTCCCGAAATAGCCATCGCGGTCATGATATTTTTCCCCACATGAATACCGGCATACGATGCCGCACTGCGGTTGCTCCCAACGGCTTTAATCTCGTATCCAAGGCGTGTTTTATCCAACAGAAAACGGATGGCAAAAGCAGCCGCTACGGCAAGGAATATCCCGAGAGGAAAGACCATCTTCATATTTCCGAGGCGAATATCGGTTAAGGTAAGCCGTGCTGCCTGTGTAATGTAGCGTGATTGCCGTGAAACGGGATCGATATAGCGCGTGTTAATAAAAAAACTGATCGTGTACATCAAAATATAATTCAGCATAATGGAGGAAACCACTTCGTTAATATTAAACCGCTGTTTTAAAAAACCGATAAGTCCCCCCACTGCGCCCCCAAGGACAACCCCGATCAAAAGAACAGCGGGCTTAGCGATAAAAGGGTGCAGCGCTTCTGTGTACCCAACGAGTACCGTCGCACCAAAAGCCGCAGCCAGCATCTGCCCCGAGACGCCAATGTTAAAAAGCCCCGCTTTCAAAGCAACGCCAACAGCCAGAGCGGCAAAAACCATCGGCGTCAGAGCATTTAACAGGTTCATAAAGTCCGAAAGCATTCCCCTGCTTCCGGCATACGTCGCTTTGGGGAGAATACCCGCTCCCTGAAGCAGACTGTAACCGGCCAACAATGGATTTTTTCCCATCAACAGGATGAGGACTCCGCTGACGCAAAGACTTAGCCCTATCGCTAACAGCGGTATCATGATATTCTGCCGCTGCTCATTACCAAGAAGGTTAAAGAAAGTCTCTTTTATATTCACGCCTTCACCCCCATCATCCACTCGCCAACTTGCTCCAGAGTGACCGACTCGCGGGGCTCCACGCGCACTAACGATCCGTTATAGAGAACGCCTATGGTATCCGCACAGCTCATAATCTCGTCCAGCTCAAGAGAAATGAGGATGATCCCCTTGCCCTGCGCTCGCTGCTCCATCATTTTGCTCTGAATATTTTGGATCGCGCCGATATCCAAGCCGCGCGTCGGCTGAACAAACACGATGAGGTCTCCGTTCAATTCAATCTCTCGGGCAATAATGGCTTTTTGCTGGTTGCCGCCGCTCATGGATCGCACGACGCTTTTTCCCCCGTCTGCTGAACGAATGTCGTACAGCTCAATCAGTTTTTCCGCATGGGATGAAATTTTTTCATGATCTAAAACGCCCGCATGGCAGAAATCGTCTTGATAATAGCTTTTTAATACCAAGTTATCTTCAAGGGGAAAATCTAAAACAAGACCGTAAAGCTGCCTATCCTCGGGAATATAAGAAATGCCTTTTTGAATCCGATCTCGAATAGAAAGGAGCGTGATATCCTCGTCGTTTAAAACAATAGAACCGCTTATAACAGGCTGTATCCCGGCGATGGCATCCGCCAGTTCAACTTGTCCATTACCCAAGACACCGGCAATAGCAAAGATCTCCCCCCGGTGCACGGAAAAAGAAACGTCTTTTACCAGGGGAACGCCATCCTTTGAAACAACGTTTACTCCCGTAACCTGTAAAACCTCTTGCCCGAATTTATTTTGAGAATGAGCCTGAACGGCCGCAAGCTCATGCCCTACCATAAGGTGCGCCATTTGTTGTGTTGTAAGATCCGCCACAGAAAGAGCCTCGCTCACCAATTTGCCTCGGCGCATCACAGCGCAACGGTTTGCCACTTTTTTTATCTCTTCAAGCTTATGTGTGATCAGGATGATCGTTTTGCCGTTTTTCTGTAAGGAGCGCAGAATATCCAGAAAAAATTCCACTTCCTGCGGGGGAAGAACGGCTGTCGGTTCATCAAAAATAAGAATCTCTGCTTCACGATACAGCATTTTTAGGATTTCTACCCGCTGCTGGGTGGAAACGTTTGCTTCATCTATGAGTTGAGTCGGGGTTACCTCAAGTCCGTACTTCTCGGATAAGGCGGCAATCTCTCGATTGCTCGTCTCAACATCAAAAAGGGGCAAAAATCCCCCTATTTTTTTCCTCGGCTCCGCTCCCATAACGATATTTTCCGCTACGGTGTACCCGGAAACCAACTTAAAATGCTGGTGCACCATACCGATACTGAGCTCTGTTGCACGAGCAGGCGTTTCTATCCGTTCTTTTTTTCCGCGAATCCAGATTTCTCCGCCATCCGGTTCATACATGCCGAAAAGAATGCTCATTAAGGTTGATTTTCCCGCGCCATTTTCGCCAAGGAGGGCAAAAATTTCTCCTTGGCGAATAGTCAAGCTGATATCGTCATTAGCTACGATACGGGGAAAACGTTTGGTTATATGCTTGAATTCGACAATGCCGTCACTCATGGTAAGAGCATCCTCGTTTGAATCCTCTCACCTTACTTGGGCAGCCCTTCAAAATTCTTCGGAGTGGATTCGCTGAAATTAGAAGGGGGAACGACTTTTTTCTCTTGGATCATTTTATAGACATCGCCCAACTGTTTGATCGTTTTTTCCGAAAGCTGCTGCCGTCCGTCGGCTTGAATGAAATTAGTGGAGTCGCTGTCTGCACCCAGAACATGGTTGCCGCCTTTGAAAGAGCCGTCCGTAATGCTATCAAGCACGCGCTCAACATTGAGCCCCATCCGCTTAACGACAGAGGTGAGCACGACGTTTTTGTTTCCGCTGACGCCGTCATCGTATTGGTCAATATCACAGCCGATCACTTTTGCGTCCTTTGCTTCCTTAACAGCAGTAAAGACACCATTGCCGGAGTTGCCCGCTGCGACAAAAATAACGTCAACCCCCTCCTTCAAAAGGGCGTTGCCCACGACCTTGCCCGTAGGCTCGTCATTAAAGCTTCCAACGTAATTTCCGCCAACATTGACGTTGCGCACGTCCGTTCCCGCATAGGAGGGAATTTCGACCTGCTGCACTTTTGTGCCAAGGGCCTTGTTCGCGTAGTTCACCCCTGCCGCAAAACCAAACTGATAATTCACCACGGGAGGATAGGCGACTCCGCCAACCATGGCGACTTTCCCTGTTTTTGTCTCAAGCGCAGCGGCAACACCGGCTAAAAAACCGCCCTCCTGCTCCGCAAAACGAGCGGCGTACAGGTTATCAAAAGCTTCTTGATCCCCTACTTTTTCCGGGTGTACGTCGATGAGGACGAACTTTTTATCGGGGTTTTCCAAAGCTAATTTACTGACACCGGCAAATTGAAAACCGGGCGTCACAATCACATCGTAATCCGCCACCACATCGGAAACGGCCTTCATCGCCGCCGCGGGGTCGCCCGTGGATTCCTGTATGGCCTTTACCGTTGCATTGGGGTGTTTTTTGATATAGGCCAAGATGCCCTCGTAGTTATCCTGATTGAAAGAACCGTCATCCACTCCGGAGGGGCTCGTCAGAATCACCACGCGCATCTGCTGAGTGTTGGTTCCGGCGGTTCCCTCTCCGGCACTCTGAGGCAATGGCTTTTTCTTGGTTGCGAAAAAGATCCCCGCCACAAAAAGGACAATAACAATAGAAATCAAAAGTGTTTTATTTTTCATCATAAAAGAACCCCTCCGTATGATTTTCAGATAGCGTTTGCCTGTTTTTTATGATCGGGCAACAGCAATTAGCCCGTTCTCTTCTCTGAGATAGGGTCATCCCTGATTATAAAGAAGAAGGACGGGAAAGTATAGCGTCAGCATCAAACAAAAACGCATGTGCATCCTCACTACTGAAACTCATTTATTTCCCCTCCTTCAAATCTACCAATGCAAAAGCTTCCTCTAAAGATACGACTAATTTCTCAGGAGCCAACCAGAGAATTTCCAATGCAAACTCCTTTTAGTCTTACATTACAAGCGTTTCTGAATTTACACAATTCTGAGGATGCTCAAAAAAACATCCACTTCGGATTTTTTCAGTTTACGATATTTCCAAATCCGGTCTGATCTTTTTTACGGCAGATAGTATCTCCTCTCGCTTCCTACTATAAATCACACAATTTTTCGCGCCATTCACATATATAAACAAGGGTTTTCCTAGATCTAAACTAAAATTATCCGTATTTGCATAGAACTCTTTTTCTCGTGTTTTATCCTTTAATGCTTGATTCTCTCGTTTTATTTTGACTATATCTGACACCAATATTTTGCGTTTTAAAATGGGCAAAAAACCTATGCGAACATACAAGAGATCCTTACCTAAGGATACAAAAATGCAACTATTTAACAACAGAACTAAAAAAGCAAAGACAAAAAGCGACGGAAGAAACCAATTAAGCTTGAGGAGACCTTCAAGCTTACCTCTAGAGTGAAAATTAAAAAACACATATACAAGCCCCCCAAAAACACCGCTTATACGAGCAAAAGACCAATCATAAAATTTATACTCTGACATAATACACACCACCTATAGAATAGTAAAAAACACAAAACAAGAAAGATATGATAAAGAGGCGATTATTCACATTATTATATATTCCATTTACGATCCGCTCTTCTAAAACATGAATTGTGTAGCAATTGCAAAAATGCATGTGTATCCTGACTGCTGAAACCCAGTTATTCCCCTCCTTCAAACTTTATAAAAAGATTATAGAACACGGAGCATTTTTTTGCTTCGGCATAAGATAACCCCTTAGTGTTCTTACTTTTGCCTGCTCAGAATAAAGCTAAATTAACATTATTTCAACAAAGAATAGACAATCGACTAACACGGGATAGCATAGGGATCAAAACTCTGGTAAAATTTAATGATAAAAAAGAAACTATTACAGATTTACAAAGGAGATCAGCATCATGAACAGCGAGGAATTACAAATTCTTATGATTCAAAAAGTTCCAAGCATGCCCAATAAAGCAAAACGAGTGGCCGAGTACTTGCTTGCCAACATGAGAGAAGCGGCTTTTCGTTCTATTCGTGATGTCGCCGATGAACTTAAAGTCTCCAAAGCTCAGATGGTGCGCGTTGCGCGAATGCTTGGTTTTGGCGGATACGCAGAATTAAAGGATTGCTTGCAAAATGCCATTCTGGAACAAGTAAACCCCGTCGCCATGCTGGCAAAATCCGTGGACGTACAGGATGAAATTCCCAAAACAATCCTCCAAATGGAACACGCTAATTTAAATGATACGTGGTCTCAGCTGGAATCGGAAAAAACCGTCCGTTTTTGTGACCTTGTATCGAATGCAGATCATTCATGTTGCCTTGGCTGGGGAATATCATCCCTTGTCACAGAACTGCTGTACATGCGCCTCTCCGTCCTGGGACTCCCCACTTCGCTGTGCAAGAGAGGCAGTTTGGCTCTGGTGGAACAGACGCGCTATCTCAAAGAGGGAAACGTCCTCCTTATCTGCGAGCTGCCCAGCTACGCCATTGATGTAACGTTAGCAGCGGAGCATGCCCATCAAAAAGGATGCAAAATTATTACGATTACGGATAGTGCCGCAGCACCTATCTGCCGTTTTGCCGATCTTTCTTTCTATGTTTCCGCTTCAAGCCCCACATTCGGAAGCAGTATCATCGCGCCTCTGTTTTTGGCACACATCCTGACGTCCAATCTTGCCATTACCATGGGAGACGCTGCTAAGCAAGCTCTTCAGGAACAGACTGAATTCCTTCACGATGAACGCACCTTCCACCCCGTTTTCGGTCTAAAATATTAAAAGTGAAGCGGGGCCGGGAATGATCCATCCGGCCCCGCTTCACTTTTTATGACCTTACTGCTTCTCAGACGTTACTGCCCCTGCTCATCCTTTTCAGAAGGAACTGTCGAGAGAATAAACAATTGTTCCAGCTGCTTGTCATCCACCGTTGACGGAGCACCGGACATAGGACACTGCGCCCTTTGATTTTTGGGGAAAGCCATAACCTCACGAATGGATTTGGCATCGCAAAGCAGCATGATTAACCGGTCAAACCCAAGGGCAAGCCCTCCGTGCGGTGGCGTACCGAAGCTGAGCGCTTCCAGCAAGAATCCGAATCGCTCTTTTGCCGTCTCTTCCGAAATGTTAAGGGCAGAGAAAACACGCGACTGCATTTGGGGGTTATGGATTCGGATGGAGCCTCCCCCTACTTCATTGCCGTTCAAAATCAGATCATAAGCGCGGGAACGAACCCGCCCCGGATCCGTTTCAAGGTAGGCAAAATCCTCATCGTTCGGTGCCGTAAAGGGATGGTGCACGGATGACCAGCGATGTTCCTCCTCATCCCACTCAAAGAGGGGGAAATCGGTGACCCAGAGAAACCGCCAGGATTCTTCGATTAAATCGCGGGCTCTGCCCACTTCAAGGCGAATCTGCCCCAGTATTTCGCAGGCCTTCCTCCAGCTCTCATCCGCCATCACAAAGACGGCATCTCCATCCTGCATACCGGTAATGGTATAGAGTTGCTGAATCGCTGTTTCATCCAAGAATTTAACCAAAGGCCCTTTTAGCTCGTCCCCTTTTCTCTGGAAATTAGCCATTCCGCGAGCGCCCAATTCTTTGGCACGGCTCTCGTAATCACCCATTTCTTTTCGAGACAGAGAGGCACCGCCCGGTACACGAAGGCCCTTAACCGTTCCGCCTGCAGCAATCAAGTTTGCAAAGGGGTTTTCTCCTGAGGCAAATACAGGGGAAAGATCGGTCATTTCCATGGGCAAGCGAAGATCGGGCTTGTCGCTGCCGTATTTATCCATGGCGTCCTGCCACGTCATTCTTTTTAAGGGAAGTTCAATCGTTACATCCAAAATTTCCTTAAACAGCCCCTGCACATAGCCCTCCAGGATTTTCTGGATATCCTCTTCCGTGATGAAGCTCATCTCAAGGTCTATCTGCGTGAATTCTGGCTGGCGATCCGCGCGCAGGTCTTCGTCGCGGAAGCACTTTGTGATCTGCATATACCGGTCACAACCGCTGATCATCAACAACTGCTTAAAGATTTGCGGGGATTGCGGCAGAGCATAAAAATCTCCCGGATTCACTCGGCTTGGAACGAGGTAATCGCGAGCGCCCTCCGGAGTTGATTTTGTCAGCATGGGCGTCTCTACTTCCAGAAAACCGGCCTTCGAGAAATAATTGCGGGTAAATGCGGCGCTTTGATGGCGAATGCGCAGATTTTTCTGCATTTCCGGGCGGCGCAGATCCAAGTAGCGATAGTGAAGGCGCAAATTCTCGTCCACGCGATCCGCTTCCGACAGCTCAAAGGGCAACGCAGCCGATTGCGACAAAACCAGCAACTGCTCCGCCAACAGCTCCACCTGCCCCGTTTGATGGGCAGGGTTTTCCGTTCCCTCCGGACGCTTACGAAGCGTTCCTTTTACGGCGAGGACATACTCGCTGCGAAGGTCCCCCGCCTTTTCGTGAACGGAAGCCTCCAGCTCAGGATTAAAAACAACTTGCGTAATCCCGGTATGATCCCAAAGTTCAATAAAAATAATCCCGCCCAAATCTCTGCGCCGGCGAACCCAACCGTTGAGCACAACCGATTGCCCCGCTTGATCCAAACGAGGTTCTCCGCAATAATGAGTCCGTTTCCATGCCGAGCCGTATATTTCCAATGTCATTTCCTATTCCGTCCTTCCGCTGTTTGCCTGCTGCTTTATCTTCTGTGATACCTCTGAGCGTGCGACCGACTGCTGCTCTCCGGTGGAGAGCTCTTTAAGCGTCACTGTATTATCCCTTGTTTCATTACTCCCTATGATGCAAGCGTATTGCGCACCGATTAAGCTCGCCTGCTTCATCTGTGCTTTCATGCTCTTATCGTTATAATCCGTATCTGCGGCTACCCCTGCGTGGCGAAGTTCATGCAGAAGAAGAATTCCCTCCTGTTTGGACTCCTCATCCGCACAGACCACAGCGACTCGGATTTGAGGCTCCCTTCCAAAAGACAACCCCTGACCCTCCATGGTCATGATGATACGCTCTATGCCCGATGCAAACCCAACAGCGGGGACATGAGGGCCGCCTATCGTTTCTGAAAGGTTATCATAACGCCCGCCGCCGCAAACGGCATTTTGCGAACCCAGCTCCCCGGCCAGAATTTCAAAAGCAGTTTTTGTGTAGTAATCAAGCCCTCGCACCAATCTCTTGTCCAAGCGAACACTCGCTCCTATTTTTTTCAATCCGACTTGAACCAGATTAAAGTGCTCCTGACACTCGGGGCAGAGCGAGTCGGTGATAACAGGTGCCATCTCCGTCAAATCCCGGCACTCTTTTTTCTTGCAATCAAGAATACGCAGGGGATTGCGGTCAAAACGATTATTGCATGTTTCACACAATCCGCTCAGTTTTTCCCCCAGAAAAGATTGCAGGACCTTCCGATAAACGGGGCGGCACTTGGGACAACCGACCGAATTCACCAGAACTTCCAGATTGGTCAGCCCCAACCGCCGATAAAGCTCCATTGAAAAATCAATAACCTCAAGATCGCACATCGCATTTTGCGATCCTATCGCCTCTACATCCAACTGCCAAAACTGCCGATACCGCCCCTTTTGAGGACGCTCGTAACGAAACATCGGTCCGGCTCCCCATAGTTTCACCGGTTGGCTCCCCTTGCGCATATCATGCTCTAAGTAGGAGCGAACCATCGAAGCCGTGAGCTCCGGACGAAGCGTGATGCTTCTATCCCCTCTGTCTAAAAAGGTATACATCTCCTTCTCGACAACATCCGTTGTATCCCCTATCCCGCGGCAAAAAAGCTCCGTGTGTTCAAATATGGGCAAATGGACTTCTCTGTAGCCAAAATCCTCGGCAACATCCCTTGCATGCCTTAAGACATATGCCCATTTCCACGATTCATCACCAAGCACATCACGGGTTCCCCTCGGAGCCTTTATCATTTCCATTCGAGTTTTGCCTCCTAAAACAAAAAGTTATACAGAATGCATACATATTGAACACCAAGAATCCTATTTAAAAACATAAAAAATGGGTATCACGTAGATAACATGATACCCAAAATTAGCTCAGGATACAACACAAACTTGTGCGGGGCAAAAGATATCCCCAAATGCACCCTCTAAAAAACAGGAATATATAAATCCACTCTTCACAACACAGGGGAAGACAGTATCACTCCATCGCTTTTTTCTGATTCTTTATTGTCATATTGACATTCGTTTGATAAAACACAAACCAGTGATTTGCACGGGCACCGCCCTCCAAGGTGAAACCTCATGGCCGTTTTTTCTTCCTCATTAACTAAAATGCGCACAAAACCCGGAGTGCAGACTAAATCAATGCCGCCTGAGGCCACATAGTCCCGAGCAATAGCAACCGCCTTTATCGCCTGATTGACAGCAGCAGCACCAACCGCTTGAAGCTCTACAGATCCCTGTTCTCGTACAACGGCAGCAATGGCTCCGGCTACTGATTGCGGACGTGAACTATGGGAAACTTTTAGCATCTCCATCGATTAGAGCCCCCTTTCCATCTCGTTATAAGACGAACCTAGAAATAGTTTTCATGAAAAACACAAAAATAAGGTGCAAAATGGAAACCTATTACATGGAAATGTTCACTGCACCCACATAATAGCAGATTATGTGTTCTAAGTAAAATCAGCAAATAGGAATACAATTGTGGACTATTCGTTTCCGACAGGGAGGGGTGAGACAAAAAAGAGGTCCGCCCTTTAAAAGGGGCAGACCTCTTGATCTTTTGGCGGTCCCAACGGGGTTTGAACCCGTGTCGCAGCCTTGAAAGGGCTGTGTCCTAGACCGCTGGACGATGGGACCGCTTGTAAGTGGTGAGTCGTCCGGGACTCGAACCCGGGACACCCGGATTAAAAGTCCGGTGCTCTACCGACTGAGCTAACGACTCACTTCACGATGAACAATTTTAGCGGATATTTACCAAAAGTCAAGACAAAAAAATAAGTTGACCCAAAATAGCCGTAATACTGACGCTCACTGCTGATTTTTACACTTCCAAGTCCGTAATCACTTTATTGAAATGCTAAATCAAGTAATCCTCAATCGCAATTTCATCCATCTGTTTAGGAGATAAGTATTGTTTGGCGTATTCTAAGTAGATACCGGAACGCAAAAACAAATTGAAAATATCGGTATCAATATGTCCGTCTTTCGCCATGCGGGAAAGAATAGACAGCGATTGGGTCAATGTTTTGCCCTCTTTATACGGTCTGTCGGAGGCCGTTAACGCTTCAAAGATATCCGCAACAGCCATAACGCGTTCAGGGATCGTCATCTCTTTCCCCGTTAATTTTCGAGGGTAGCCCTGCCCATTCATCTGTTCGTGATGATTCCCGGCAATATCAGGCACAGAATTAAGACCTTTAGGTAGCTTCAAACTCGAAAGCATACAAATTGTCTGCACGATATGATCATTTATCTTAAAACGCTCCTCCGACGTGAGGGTACCCTTCTTTAGGCTTAAATTATAAACCTCTCCATAATTATACATAAAAGGAGGAAGTTCCATGTCAAACCCCCACGTATTATGCGGATCGCCTGCTTGCACGGGAGGAATACGATCCCCCCAATGGACAATGTGGGATTCCTTATCCGCAAGAAGTTGTTCGGTGACGGGGAAGGATTCATTTTCCGGAATTCCATTTAGACGAGTCAGTTCGTCTCTAGATAATCCGAGACGGTCGTTAAAGTAGCGCATCCACGTTCCTTGTGCAATGTGATTCAGCCTCTCTATATCCTCAGAAGCCATAAATTCTCCCCCGATATTACAGTTAGCAATAAAAGCAAAATCTTCCTGTAATTGCTCATGCTGCTCTTTGCAAATTTGACGTGCCTTTTTTACATCCATCCCATTGATTATGGATTCAAGACAGGCAATGGAGACATCGCGATGGAGCACCTCAAATCGCATTCGAACCTCATGGATACGGTTGTAGATGATCTCCAGTTTCGTCGCTTTGTCCACCACATACTCCGGTGTGGTGATTTTGCCGCAATCATGCAACCAAGCAGCAATACGAAATTCTTCTTTTTGCATATCCGTCATGGAATAATCGGTAAACGGGACATCCTCTGATTTTAAAATCTGTTCCATCAACATTGTAGCCAGAATAGGAACGCGTTTGCAGTGCCCTCCCGTGTACCAGGACTTAGTGTCAATCGCATCCGCTATTAATTGGATGATAGAATTCAGCAGCTCTTTTTGTGCAAGAATCAACTGACGCGTTTCAATGGCAACCGCCGCTGAACCCGCGATTCGATCAAGAAAACGAGTAAGGGTGTTATGCATCAGAGCACACTCCGGATCATCGCATGAAATGATTAAAACGCCGACAACATCCCCACCTCTATTACGCAAAATATTTAAAATATCACTTTGCCCGCTGTTTGACTGAATTTCACTCACAAGCTCTTCATCCGTTACACCAACAGATGAAATGGGAATAACAGATACGGGGTTCTCTCCCTGAGACACAGCAAGTCTCAAGACACTTTCGTTGGCATCACATAAATAAATAGCCCCTGTTTTCAATTGCACAATATTGAGCAGTTGCTGCAACACAGACATCAGCATTTGCTCCAGATCCTGCTCTTTATTCAGCGTCAAAGAGAGCCTTTGAAAACTACTGATTGTTTTTGCCATACGGCGGAGAACAAAACCAAGCTCTCGAACTTCTTCCACCCTTGTAGCAACGCCAATAGGCGTATCGAAATTAAAATCACTTAAAGCATGCACTTGTGTTGTCAATTTTTGCAGCGGTGCCACCAGCTGTGTCCCGAGCCACCATCCCAGAAGAAGCAGTATTCCGGTAATACCAACGGCGATAAAACCCTGTTGGATAAGATGATCCCAGACCCCCTCCAATAGTTCGCGAGACGGAATGGCGATAAGAATTTTAAAATTACTGGAGGCAAAATCAGAAACAGGGGCAATGAGACCATACCAGTCCTTGTTAGAATCGTTAAAAGAAATCAAAACATCTTTCGAAATATTATTCGAAACTAAATAATCAAAAACAGGAATACCGAGCTCCTCAAGAGAGGACAATCTGGAATGGTTTTTTTCATTGACGAATAAACGCCCCTGATCGGGGTAAGCGACAACGTGATTGGTTTGATCGACAATAGCTATTTCAGAAGCGGGTGTAATGCGAAGCGATGCCAACAAACGGCTTAAATCATTAACCGTCACATCCATCGCAATGACGGCGTCTCCCCTCGCCGTTCTTATTGCAACGGTGACACCAATATCCTTTGTAGAAAAAAAGACATAGGGAGGCGTGATCTTAATGCCATCGGAATGCATGGCTAACTTGAACTAAGGGCGCATGCGCGGGTCAAATTGGTAGTTAGCGACGACTCTTCGTTCAAGCATTTTCAAAGATTCATCATAAAAATAAAGAACACCTAAGGGAGCTCCATTCTCTTGGATTGTGACTGTTTGTACCAGATAACGCGTTTCCTTCGGTGCAGGAGAAGTAACAAATGGATTTGAGTGAGAAAAACGACGTAAAAGAAAAAAATCTCCCGATTCGTAACCTATAAAAACAGAGCTGCAAATAGGGTTGGTCTTCAGAACTTCCACAAAAATAGGAATACTGACTAATCGATCCTCCATCGTTCCTGATCTGGTAATTTTTTCGTGAGTCAACAAATGCAGAGTAACAGAGGGGGGCATCAACATTCCTGTGATCGTTTGATTGACAGATTCGGCCAAATGCTGTGCCGTTATCTCTGTAGCAGAGAGAACGCCTTTTTTCATACCACTATAGGCTTGGTACATATTCAGCACGGAGATCAAAAAAATACTGACACAAATAACCATGGCAACAATAATACGCAAAGAAATAGTCCGTTTTTTATTTTCCATAAGCAATCCCCTCTTAATCAATAATGGCCGCCCTAAAAATAAAAAAACTGCTCTTTTGCAAAAACCACGATGCCAATACCCACAGTCTTTAGTTTACTATATAAAAAATGAAAATTACACTTTACGATATGCCCCCCACTAAAATACATCCCCTACCGAGGCTTAAAGCGTTTGAGTCTGAGGGCATTTGCCAGTACGGAGACAGAGCTGAGGGACATGGCCGCAGCCGCCAACATTGGGTTTAACAAAGGCCCCCCAAAAAGATGCAAGAATCCGGCGGCAATCGGTATCCCTGCTGTATTGTAGGCAAAAGCCCAAAACAGGTTTTGCTTAATGTTATTGATGGTTTTTTTGCTTAGTTGCAACGCAGTGGGGACATCCATCAAATCGCTTCTCATCAATACGATATCAGCCGATTCCATCGCCACGTCGGTACCCGAACCAATCGATATTCCTATATTTGCCTGCACGAGAGCCGGAGCGTCGTTGATCCCATCCCCCACCATAGCAACGCTAAAACCTTCTGACTGCAATTTCTTAACCTCGTTTGATTTATCCTGCGGCAAAACTTCAGCAAACACACGTTCGATCCCCACCTCTTTTGCAATGGCGTTTGCCGTTTTCCGATTGTCACCTGTAATCATCGCAACCGTGATACCCATGCCCATCAGCGTTTGAATCGCCTCTTTGCTGCTTTTTTTAACGACATCAGCAACGGCAATGATGCCTGCAAGTTCACCCTCTATCGCAACGTACATGGGTGTCTTACCCTCACTCGCCAATCTGTCGGATTCGCTTTCTAAAACGGCAAGCGATATCTCTTTCTCCTCCATCAGTTTTCTGTTCCCGATAAAAGTGTGTCTCCCGTCAATTTTCGCCTCAATACCCAATCCCGTAATGGATTGGAACTGCTCAATTGGAAACAGCTCCATGCCCTCTTTTTCGGCCTTTCTCACAATAGCCTCACCCAGGGGGTGCTCCGATCCTTTTTCTGCGGATGCGGTTATTTGAAGCAAGCGGGTGGAATCCGTCCCATTTACGGCAACGATATCCGTAACCTCCGGCTTACCCTCCGTAATCGTCCCGGTTTTGTCAAAGACAATGGCGTTGATCTTATGAGCACTTTCCAACGCCTCACCGCTCTTAAATAAAATCCCATATTCCGCGCCTTTTCCCGTACCCACCATGATTGCCGTTGGCGTCGCAAGGCCAAGAGCGCACGGACAGGCGATAATCAGCACCGAGACAAAAATAGTTAAGGCGAATTGAACATCTTTCGTGTAAACATACCATGCAAGAGAGGCAACTGCGGCAAAGACGCAGATGGCAGGCACAAAATAACCGGATACGATATCCGCCATTTGGGCGATCGGTGCTTTTGAACCCTGAGCATCCTCTACAAGTTTGATAATCTGAGCAAGGGCCGTTCCGCTCCCAACTTTAGTCGCCTCAAAGCGAATCATCCCATTTTTATTCATCGTGGCTGCATAGACCTTATCTCCTACTTTTTTATCCAGCGGCATACTTTCACCGGTGAGCATCGATTCATCAATGGACGTGTGGCCTTCAATCACGATACCATCCACCGGGATCTTCTCTCCCGGTTTTACAAGTATCACCTGCCCCACTTCAACCTCGTCGATCGGAATTTCCATTTCCTCTCCGTTATGGATGATAATCGCTGTTTTGGGGGCAAGCCCCATCAGCTTTTTTATCGCTTCGGATGTTTTCCCCTTGGAAACGGCTTCCAGTGATTTGCCTAAAAGAATCAACGTAATAATGACCCCTGCGGACTCAAAGTACAGTCCTTCCACAAACATCATATCACCCATTAAAATTCGATATGTGGAGTAGAAACTATAGGCAATGGCGGAGGACGTCCCTATTGCGATCAAGGAATCCATATTGGGGCTTCCCTGAAAAAGAGCTTTAAACCCTACCGTGTAAAATCGATACCCAACGACCACGATTGGCAGAGTCAATACCATTTGAACCAGGGCATAATTCAACGGATGATGCATCGGTTCCAGAAACTCAGGAATAGGAAAGGGCAGCCAAACGACCATAGAACCCATTGCCAGATAGAGAAGCGGAACACCAAAGGTTGCAGCAACGATAAATTTTCGCCAAAGAACACGAATCTCTTTCTCTTTGCGAAGTTTATCCTCGTCTACTTCTGCCTTCCTTTCACTGTTCGCGGGTTGATACCCTGCTTTTTCTATCACACACCTTATCTCCGGCATATTTATTTTCTTCGGATCATACGTTACGGCTGCTTTTTCCGTTGCAAAATTGACGGAGACTCTCAGCACCCCTTCGCTTTTACCAAGAACTTTCTCAATTCTATTTGCGCATGCGGCACATGTCATCCCTGCAATAGGTATAATGACGTCACTTTTATGCCTCTCTTCCAGAACGTCGTACCCTATTTTCACGAGTGCATTCTGAACTTCCGTCATAGAAACCACGCTATCATCAAACCCTACTGTTAATTTTTCAGTAGCAAAGTTGACCGATGCCTCGGTGACGCCGCTCAGTTTGCCAATAACCTTTTCTATCCTTCTTGCACACGCGGCACACGTCATACCGATAATTTGCAGTGTTTTTTTATCCATAATACATCTCGCTCCTCAAATTTTTCTATAAATGCTCCATTCACATTCTCTTCTAACCGTTCTTTTTCAATCGCTAGCAGCAATCTTACTGTATATCATTCCCCTCCAGCAACTATAGGGGAAAACACTGCTTTTTTTGTGGGCAAACTCGACAATAGGAATATAATGCAGGTGCCTTGGCAAGGTTCACTTAACTACTGTATTGCTGCTTGTAAAGAGACCTGTTTTGATTTAACATAAGGGCAGGATTTATTACGAATGGGAGTGACGTCTATGAGCGAATCACAGGATTCGGCAGCGTATCCGGCCCCACCGGAGTACAACGTATTCAAAAAAAAGATCCAAAAATTAACGGGGATTGATTTGGATGCCTATAAATATCAGATCCATCGCAGGATACACATGCTTATGCAGCGATGGGGGGTTAAGAGTTACGAGGAATATTTTACCATCATCGATACTCAGCCGGAAAAACTGCGAGAGTTTCTTGATTATCTTACCATTAACGTAACGGAGTTCTTCCGAAACGCCAATCGGTGGTGGGAGCTTCGAGATGTTATTATCCCCTCCATTTTCAAAGAGGTGGGACATCAGCGATTGAAATTGTGGAGCGCAGGGTGTTCTACAGGGGAAGAACCCTACTCCTTGGCTATTCTGGCCATGGAGTGCAAGGTTAATTCGCCGCAGCCTGTCCTTGCATCTGACATCGATCAAGGGGTGCTGGCTAAAGCACGCGAGGGTATCTATCAAAAAAAACAAATAGCAAACGCACCTAAAGAATGGGTGGATCGCTATTTTACATCCGTAAACGATACGACGGTTCAGGTAAAACCTATCGTCAAAGAAAAAGTTAAATTCCTGCATCAAAACCTGATTAAGGATCGCTTTGAATCAGGGATCGATATCATTCTCTGCAGAAATGTCGTCATCTATTTTTGCTCTGACACAAAAACGGAACTCTACAAAAAATTCTTTAACGCTCTTCGGCCGGGCGGCTACCTGATGACAGGAGCAACGGAGCAGATTTTTGATTATAAGAAAATTGGTTTTGAATCAACAGCACCCTTTTTGTACCGAAGACCGAAATAAAAATTTTTTTCTTCTGCAGTGACGGAAATCCAAAAAAGAGGGGGGAGAGCGATGTGAAACCGCATCTCCCCCTCTTTTTTCGTTTTGACTACTGCATGGAATTAATGAGCGCGCACAATCTCCTTAACCACCATGAGACGACTCAACACGGAACGCTCCGCCTCTTCCAATTTCATCGAGATATCGCGAATAGCCTCCTTAAAGGAGGGAATCATGACATGCTCTAAGGCGTTGACGCGTCTTCTCGTCCGCTCGATTTCAAGCGCCATTAACTTCAGCGTTTTTTCCGCCGCAGCCAAAGCAATCAACTTGGGTATCAGCTCATTAAACTTCTCCAACGCCATATCCAAGGCCCCTGAAGATGAGGCCAGCCCATAATTGAGCTGGGTGGAACGTTGGGGCAGTTCATAAGTAGGCACGTCCACACTCAGGACATTTTTAAATTGCACGCTCACTTGGGTTTCCCCTCCAAGGCTCATCAGAGATTGCTCTAAGATGGCAGGCAAGCTCTGCGCCCTGGCAAGCTGAAAACTCTGATAGCAGGCAAGCAATTCCACCTCCACGCTGTTTCGTTGCTCACGAAGCCCTCTTGCTTTTTGAAGAAATTCCTTAATGAGCGCATCCTGTTTGTCTTTAAGCAACTTATGCCCGCGCTTTGCAACAACAATGCGACGTTTTAATCGTGATAATTCCATACGATTGGGGTTGATGTTCAGCGCTTTAGCCATGTCGCTCCCCCTTACACGTCAGTGTTATGCTTTTGTTCTTCGCGTGCCTCAAGAAGTGGGTTCAGATACTTCTCAATGTAGGCATCGCGCACACGCTTCAATTCCTTAACCGGAATAATCGATAGAAGCTCCCAACCCAGGTGCAATGTTTCCTCTATAGTACGGTTTTCATACTCCCCCTGGCGAACATAACGATCTTCAAACGCATCTGCAAACTTCGCAAAGGCCTTATCTTCGTCCGTTAGGGCACCCTCTCCCAAGATGACAGCCAATTCCTTTGCGTCTTTGCCGCGAGAGTAAGCCGCAAACAGCTGGTTCATGAGATCCGCATGGTCCTCTCTCGTCTTCCCCTTACCAATTCCCTTATCCTTAAGACGGGAAAGAGAGGGCATAACATCCACCGGCGGGTAGATACCCTTACGGTGCAGTCCGCGATTGAGGATAATCTGCCCCTCCGTGATATAACCGGTAAGGTCGGGAATCGGATGGGTCTTATCGTCCTCAGGCATCGTCAGAATGGGGAACTGAGTGATGGAACCATCCTTCCCTCGGAGACGCCCCGCTCTTTCGTACATGGTGGCAAGGTCGGTGTAAAGGTAACCGGGATATCCTCGGCGACCGGGAACTTCCTTACGCGCCGCAGAAACTTCTCGGAGCGCTTCGCAATAGTTCGTTAGGTCCGTCAAGATGACCAGAACGTGCATGTCATGTTCAAACGCAAGGTATTCTGCACATGTCAAAGCAAGACGCGGGGTTGAAATACGCTCAATAGCCGGGTCATCCGCGAGGTTGATAAACATAACCGTTCTTTCCAACGCGCCCGTCTTTCGGAAATCTTCCATGAAGAATGAGGCCTCTTCAAAGGTAATCCCCATCGCAGCGAAGACGA